>JBLGAR010000032.1:0-38155 GCA_047612385.1 Cryomorphaceae bacterium
TTGCCGTCTCTTGAATTGTAATCCAAAGTGACACTTTGAGCCTTAATCGTGATGCCCCGCTCACGTTCAATATCCATGGAGTCGAGAACTTGCGAGTCCATTTCTCGCGCACTCAACCCCCCGCAATGCTGAATAAATCGGTCCGCAAGCGTGGATTTGCCGTGGTCAATGTGGGCAATAATAGAAAAATTTCGGATATGACTAAGGTCGCTCACTCACTCAAGCTCGATTATGGATGGCAAATAGGCTGGTGCCCGGCAAGGGCGACAACGTGGAGGTCTCAAAAGACGCGCGATTGTACCCTATCACGGGTGCAATCGCTACGATTCACGTGCCTGCTCGTCTATCCAGTTGGCCTTTTACTCGGTCAGTTTCAAACCGATGAACAGGGGGCTACCGCGTCGGATGAGCCGCAGCGGTAGCGAGGTGCCCGCCTTAAGTTTGCCCACTACCTCATCGAAAGCCTCTTCTGACTTGATGGGAGAGGATCCGACCAGCGTGATCACATCGCCGGCGATGACACCCGCATCTGCTGCGATTGAACCTACAACTACCTCGCGCACGATAACACCACCGTTGATGCCCCAACGCTCCAGAGTTTCAGCGGGAGCGGATTCTACGACAACTCCCAATCGGCCACCGTAGCCATCGACACCCTGCTTCCGATTCAGCGCAAAGCTACCCTCAGCACCAAGACCTCCCACTTCTACCGTAAGGGTTTTACGCTTGAGATCTCGCATAAGATCCACGCTTACCTCCGTGCCTGGTTGAATCAGGCCCACCACATGAGGGAGATCTGCGGAGGTCAGTACGTCAGTACCATTGAAGCTGATAATCACGTCGCCTGGCAGCAGGCCCGCCTTGTCCGCAGGACCGTCGGCCGATATTTCTGCTATCAGCGCGCCCCTGGGGCGATCCAATCCAAAGGAATCTGCCAGTGTCTTATCCACGTCCTGGATCGTCACACCAAACCAACCTCGGGTAACTCTGCCTTTTTCCTTAAGCTGCTCCACGACATTTAAAACAACACTGGCGGGAATGGCGAAAGACAGCCCTATGGATCCACCACTACGAGTAAAGATTTGAGAATTGACGCCGACAACCTCGCCTTTCAAATTGAACAGTGGACCACCAGAGTTACCCGGGTTTATCGCAACATCCGTCTGGATAAAGGGCACATAATTGGCATTGTCTTCAGTGGGTAAACTGCGACCTTTGGCGCTGACGATCCCGGCGGTGACAGAGTAGTCCAGTCCGAAGGGGGAGCCGATAGCAAGCACCCATTCACCGACTTCCAGCTCACCTGCCTTTCCAAGCTTCAATACTGGCAACCTCTTGGCGTCAACTTTCAGCAAGGCCAAATCGGAGCTTGGATCGGTGCCAATCACCTCGGCTTCATACTCCCTGCGGTCGTTAAATCGAACCAATACATCCGAGGCCCCATCGACCACATGATTATTGGTGACGATATAACCGTCGGAGGAAATAACAAACCCTGATCCCATGGACTTGCGCTGCCGTTGCGGAGCAGGAGCCCCTCGCTGTTCAAAAAATCGCTTCAGATATTCCGGGATTTCCTGTGTGTCCGGCCCGCTATTGGCAGTTCCTTTACCGCTGTGCTCCACCAATATTTTGACCACGGCTGGAGAACTGTTTTTTACAATCTGAGTAAAATCCGGCAAATCTGCGAGAGCAGGTGCAGCTGATGCCAGGAGCATGCCAGCAGCGAGAAAAATCGAGAAAAATCGCGTCATAAACTTCATATAGTCGTTCCGATAGTTGAACAAAAAACAGGGATCTAAACCGCTATCGCAAGAAGCGAATCGGGCTCAATAACTTCCAGCAGGGTGGGTTGTAAAGCGATGTCATCGCGATGGCGCCATGCGTGCCAGCGCACCGCGCACACCCCGGCGATGAAACCAAAACTGGCACCTGCAATTGCCAGCAAATCCTGATGGCCTACAAATAGCTGAACAGCAACCGCCGCACCTAAAAGCATGGCCAATAGAGGCAACATGTAAACGATAAAAGAACCCATCAGAATAACCTCTTCCGGGATACTGATACGCACTTGGTCATTCACTTTGCAACGGCTGGAATTAAGCTCGGGGCACAGCACTCTGATGTAGCTTCGACTGCCATCGGTGACTTGGTTGATCAGCCCATGGCCACATCCTTTTTGTACCGCACAGGTCCCGCAGGTACTCTGACGAATCGTCTCAACCCACAACGATTGTGCTTCAACGGCAACCACACGGCCTGTTTCGGTTAGCATTAGTTCATCCAGCGTATAGAGTCCGCCACCATTCTGGCGGTATTGATCGGTACTTCACCAATAACAGTAACTAAAACAGAGCGACCAGACAAGTTCATACCACGGGAATAAGAGGTTGTCCCACCCCGACGCACAACCCCATCACCTGGGCGAATATCCTGGGGCAGCTCTTCGAGGAAAACTGAGAACACTGCCAGCCCATCGGTGAATGTCTGGCGGGAGGTGCCCGTCCCGGGCATGTCTGTTGCGGTAAAGCCGCCTGGAAGCCAACGGATGTTCCAACTCTTTGAAGGAAGAGTCGAAGCACTGTCCTGCGGCACTTGGGCCGGATGCTCAGCCGTGTGCACCAGCTCTCCTGTCTGGGCCGCTGCATTATCCGGACCATAAGAAAGCTTGGCAAACTGAAACCGCTCCAAAATTTTGCTCCCGGGTCCCAGGGTTTGAGTTTTCAAAAGCAACCCGGTTTCTCGATCCAATTCCATGATGTAGCCGTAGCGATACATATCTCTCGAATCGACCTGTATTCGAACCGATTTACGCCCGGCGATAAGCTCCCCGTCACTGACGCTAAGCCGATAGTGTTGCGAGATGCCGCAACTGCCCGCTTGGAAATCGTTCCCCAAGCGAAGCAGGCGATGTCCGGGGTGCACACAATGCAGTGGATGATCAACGCGGACCACCTGTGCGCCCTGACCTGTCAATTGGGTAAGACTTTCGGAACTGGTTCCGGCGACAACAGAATGGGCAATTTGCATAACCTGCATATTGTCTCCGCGCTGAAAAGTAACGACGCCGTTGTAATTCACCTCGTTGGTGCTTCGCGACATTTTATCTAGCCATTTCAACGCCGCTGGATCTGCCGGGAGGCAGATGCTAGCGTTACCTTGGGTCGAAACGGCTATTAAGGCCACACTAACAAAGAATATCCTTAAAGCATTACAGGTAAAACTCACTTACGTATCACTCCTTGATTTCCTTTACCCGCGCGAAGGGAACCAAGCCCTGTGGCGAATTGAGTGCCGCGTGTTCCGCATGTTCCTGCATGTATCTTTGCATTCTCTGGCGAGCCAACTCTTGATACGCACGGCGGGCAGCCGGCTGCAGCGTAGGGGCTGCCTGAGTACCGTAGTTGGCTTGCACCGACGTAGCGCCGGCGATATTAACGAACCCTACAGGAGAACCCACTCCGGCAATTGAGGTCTGCGGTGAAGACGAACCGCCACCCCCGACCTGAGCTATTTGTTGACCCCCTACCACGACAACAGCGGCGACGGATGCAGCTACAGCAAAACTGGCAAAAGGCTTAAGCAGGCGCCCCAGGTTACCAGAGGATTGAGAAGTACCCTCCGCAGCGACAGCATCACGTACGGACTGGGAGATATCAAACGACAAGTTTCCAACCTCCTGACCACTGCAGGCTGAGTGCACCGCGTTATAGCGAACCCAGGTTTGTCGCAGTTCGCTGTCTTCGCCAATCTCTGATAAGACTCGCTGTAACTCGAGTTCATTTGCCTCGCCATCCAACAAAGCAGAGAGGGATTCGCGCATTCTTTCACTCATTTTTTCACCCTTTTTGCGCTTTCACGCATAACACATCCAATACTCACGAGGACTAACCCTTTAACTATCATTCACCGTATCCATCGGCGATCAAAAATCGCCATCCATCTGCGTTTTCACCTGCTTGTCGATTGCTTCACGCGCCCTGAAAATTCTCGAGCGAACCGTTCCAACCGGGCAGTCCATAATTTCAGCGATGTCTTCATAACTCAGACCATCAAACTCGCGCAGAGTTACCGCAGTTCTCAAATCATCAGGCAATTCTGTGATTGCCCCCTCAACTACCGCTTTCAATTCGGCACCGAAAAGTGCATTTTCAGGCGTATTAAGATCGCGTAACGCTGCACCGCCGTCGTAATACTCCGCGTCCGCTATCTCTACGTCAGAACCCGGAGGCCTGCGCGAACGAGACACTAGATGATTTTTCGCCGTGTTAATGGCTATCCGATAGAGCCAAGTATAAAAAGCACTGTCTCCACGGAAACGCGGCAGCGCTCTATAAGCCTTAATAAAAGCTTCCTGCGCAACATCTTGTACTTCATCCGAATCGTGCACATAGCGACTGATCAGACCAAATATTTTGTGTTGGTACTTCAACACCAGTAGATCAAACGCTCTCGAATCGCCTTTTTGAACTTTAGCGACCAGCTGTTGATCCGTTTCCACGGAAATCATGTCCTGCACCCCTCCCTAGTCCATGACATTATTGCCGCGGCGGTATTTTTCCAACTGTTTGAATAGACAGCGAAAAAACGCTTAAGTTCGCCTTGGTTGCAGTTCGTTGCAATGTAAGAGAGATATCTTCTGATAAAGTTCCCCAGGAACAGATTTTCTAATTGCTATAGACCTCGTATATACTCAGCGGCCAGCTAAGGATCGAGCCCTAAGTCCTTGGGCAACATCATATATTTCACGTCCACAGGCAGCAAGAAGACTCTCCATGCCCAAACACTATCAGCACGACGTCTTAATTATTGGCAGCGGCGCCGCCGGCATGAGTCTGGCGTTGCATCTACCGGCCTCCTACCGCATTGCCTTGTTAACCAAGGCAGAACTCAACCAGGGGTCAACCTATTGGGCGCAGGGAGGAATGGCAGCGGTACTGGATAACGAAGATACGGTTGATTCCCACGTCGAAGACACGATTAAAGCCGGAGGCGGTTTGTGTCGCCGCGAAGCAGTCGAGTTTACCGTTCGCAATAGCAAGCGGTGTGTGGAATGGCTGGTCGATCAGGGCGTGGATTTCGATCTTCAGGATGACCAGAAATATCATCTGACCCGCGAAGGTGGTCACAGTCACCGACGAATCATTCACTCGGCAGATGCTACAGGGCGCGCTATCTCCGAGGTGCTGTCGGAGCGAGCCATGGCCGCAACCAACATCGAGATATTTACCAATAGGGTCGCAGTCGATCTGGTAGTCAGTAATGGTCGATGCCAGGGTGCCTATATTTTAAATAGAAAGACGGAAAGGGTAGACCTGTTTCAAGCCAAATCTGTGATTTTGGCAACCGGTGGAGCAAGCAAGGCTTACCTGTACACCAGCAACCCCGACGGTGCCAGCGGGGATGGCATAGCCATGGCCTGGCGCGCAGGGTGCCGAGTCGCCAACCTGGAATTCAACCAGTTTCACCCCACTTGTCTTTACCATCCTCAGGCCAAGTCATTCTTAATCACCGAAGCGATCCGAGGGGAAGGCGGCAAGCTCCTTTTGCCAGATGGCAGCCAGTTTATGCACCGCTTCGATGAACGCCAAGAACTGGCTCCCCGCGACGTAGTGGCCAGGGCCATAGATCACGAAATGAAACGCCTGGGAAGCGATTGTGTATTTCTGGATATTTCTCACAAATCTCCTGAGTTTCTAAACAGTCACTTTCCCACCATTCTCGCGCGCTGTCTGGAGCTGGGCATTGATATCACAAAAGAGCCCATTCCAGTGGTCCCCGCAGCGCACTATACCTGTGGCGGCATCGTCGTCGACACCAATGGCCACACCGACATCGAAGGCTTATACGCTATAGGGGAAAGTTCATGTACCGGTTTACATGGGGCAAACCGTATGGCCAGCAATTCCCTGCTGGAATGTATTGTTTATGCGGAGTCAGCTGCGCAACACATACAGCAGACTATCAATGAAACCCCGAAACCGGGGAAGCCCCCCCTCTGGGACGAGTCTAAAGTCACGGACTCCGATGAGGACGTTGTTATTTCTCACAACTGGGATGAGCTCAGACGTTTCATGTGGGATTACGTGGGCATTGTGCGCACGAATAAACGCCTTCAGCGCGCCCAGCACCGAGCGACAATGCTGCAAACCGAAATCGCCGAGTACTATAGCAACTACAAGGTGAGCAACGATTTGCTGGAACTGCGAAATTTGGCCATGGTCGCTGAGTTAATGATTAACTGCGCTATTTTAAGAAAAGAAAGCCGAGGTTTACATTACACACTCGACTACCCGGATCTTCTGGAAGAAGCACGCGACACGATTCTGGTACCCGAGAACTCACCGCTCTAATACTAATCTGGATCGCAAGCGCCTCAGGTCTGCCCTGTCGGCGCTATCAGAAAACAATGAAAAATTGAATTGTTCCCCGGTCACATGCGATCTCAATCTGATCCGAACAAAGCCCGCAATACAGATAAACCTCCCCACAAGTTCAGTCGTCTGTACTCCGCGGCCAGAAAAAACGTACCACTGTCCATCCCGCCAACCGAACGTACAACCTACCAGGGATTCTCGGAAAATTTTCAGCCAACAAAACAACGACAAAAGAAAAAGTGGCGCTGCCAAATACCCAACACTACCGGTAACAAGCAGGTAGTTTGCCAAGCCAGTCAGTAGCATTACAAGTGAACAACAACGGCGACGTATCGCCGAAGGCTTAACGGTTAGCGCCAGTGCGGGAGAATTCCAGTATTTGTTTAACAATTTGCGCCAGCTCCGGGTCGTCGGGTTTTTCACGGCGCATAAGCCAGCCGAACATATCCTGATCTTCCGACTTCATAAACCGCGCGAAGATAAGCTGATCAGCCTCGCTCAAATCAGTAAAGCATTCTTCGACAAATGGCTCTAATAATAAATCCAGTTCTAGCATACCTCTGCGGGCCGCCCATCGCATACGGCTTAGCTCTACATCCGATATCATCTGCAGGAAATCACTCTAGTGGAAGATCATAACGCGCCATTATCGCAGAAAGCTCCCTCCGGCGCGAAAAAGATGTGAAACAATACCCTTAGGCCCTATTATTGCTCAACTACCAATTGATTTGAGTATTCCACTTTGAACGCAAACTATTGCGCCACAACATCCGAAAGCCTGCTGCACCTGACGGGCCCGGATTCTCTGAAATTTTTACAGGGACAGGCTACCTGCGACACCGACAAAATTGATGACAGGCACGCGTTGCCAGGTGCCTACTGTAATCCTCAGGGCCGAATGGTTTGCGACTTTTTGCTGTGCCAGCTAGGTGCGGATCACTTCGGCCTTAGAATGAAAGACGACATAGCGCGCAACGCCAAGGCGGTCTTTGGCAAGTATATTGTTTTCTCCAAAGCACAGATAAATGAAAACAACCCCGAGTGGCAGACCTTTGCATGCTGGGGGCCGCAAGCTCGCGAGCAACTATTGCCCATCTTTGCGGACCTGCCGCAGGAGCAATATGGATCGGTTGCCGAAAACGGTTTCTGCGTCGTGCAAATGGACCGGTCGGGAACCCAGTTCGAATGCTTTATCGATCACAGCGAACGGCCAGAGTTGATTGCACAGTTGAGTGCGGAGCTTATCCTGTCCGATGAATCTATCTGGCAGTGCGCACAGATAAGTGCGGGAATGGGGAGAATTCAGAGCGCGACCGTCGAAACCTTCATTCCGCAAATGCTCAATTACGACATCACGGGGCATGTCAATTTCACCAAAGGCTGCTATACGGGTCAGGAAGTTGTGGCGCGCATGCACTACCGAGGCAAACCGAAACGCCGGATGTATTTGGCCTCGCTACCAGAGCATCACGAGGTAGCGCCGGGGTGCGTTTTGTACAGTGGAGAAAGTGCACAGAGCGTCGGCAACGTCGCCAATAGCGCAGCAGATCCGCGGGGTGGTTTATCGCTGCTGGTGGTTGCGACAGCAGCGGGGGTTGAGCAAGGTCTGCGCGTGGAAAACCTCGACGGGCCACTATTGCAACTTGCACCCCAACCCTATTCTCTCGAAAAACCCTAAAAGCAACACCTGCTCTCTAACATGGATATTCACGCATGTCCGCCAAAATCAGACTATATCTGGCAGCGTCCAATCGATAGCGGCCTGATTCCGACTCAGCAAGTAGTGGTTGGCCTGGACAAAATGATTACAGCCAAAAAAACCTCGGTAGGCACTAAGAGGCGACGGATGCGGCGCCTTGAGCACACAGTGTCGGGATGTATCGATAATAGTTCCCTTGCGCTGGGCATAACCTCCCCAGAGCATAAATACCACACCCTCCCGCTTGCGATTAATCACATCAATGATTTTGTCCGTAAACGTCTCCCAACCTTTTCCCTGATGAGACCCTGCCTTGGAAGACTCGACCGACAGAACACTGTTGAGTAACAGAACACCCTGATCTGCCCAGGAAGTGAGATATCCGTGGCTGGGAACCGACACACCCAGCTCATCGTGTAGCTCCCGATAGATATTCTTCAAAGATGGGGGGACAGTCACTCCAGGCTTCACCGAAAAGCAAAGCCCGTGGGCCTGTCCTTCGCCGTGATAAGGATCTTGCCCCAAAATAACAATCTTAACCTTGTCCAGTGGCGTGTGGGAAAAGGCGTTGAGCATCTCGTCACTGGCAGGAAATACCCGCACTCCAGATGCCCTTTGCTGTATCAGGAAAGATTTGAGCGAGCGCATATACGGTTGCTCAAACTCCCCCGACAGCTCCTTTAGCCAGCTCTGCTCGAGTTTGATCGAAGGCGCCGATCCAAGCATGCTGCGGAACTGCCCGGCGCTAGTTACACGCAGCCATTAAAACAGCCTGGTCTATTGGTGAGACGAAGTGAAGGAAGTGAACATGGTCCGTTGAGTCTTCAATTTGCAGGTTCAAGCGCTTGCTGCGTTGACGTTTTGCTGCACCGGCGTTTTCGACGTGGATGAGCTGGGGAGCAACATCAGCAGCATCGGTCCGCTCACTCGGAACAGCTTTATATAACGTGGTTCTTACCCTTGGCTGCCGTCCGGCTCCGCGTATCTGCGATCGCATAATATGCGGCGACCACTCCTGCCCATGGCTCGAACCTGCCGCGCGAGTGATACTTTCATTCATAAGAGTACCCCCCAAATCGTTTACCCCGGCATTTAAGCACGCTTTCACACCCTCGCTGCCCATCTTGACCCAGGAGGCCTGGATATTATCGATCAAACCGTGAAAGACCAGCCGCGCCACTGCATGCATCAGTATCGCCTCTCTAAAGCTAGGCCCTTTTCGCGAATTACCCTTGAGATACATCGGCGCTTCCATATGGACAAAGGGCAAAGGGACAAACTCTGTAAATCCGCCGGTACGTTGCTGCAGCTGCCGAATATGCAGTAAATGCCGGGCCCAGTGCTGCGGTTGTTCTATATGGCCGTACATAATAGTGGCAGTGGTTCTCAAACCCAATTCGTGAGCGGTCTCCATCACCTCAAGCCACTGGGCTGTATTGAGTTTGTCAGGGCACAAGTCGGCGCGAACATCGTCATGCAAAATCTCAGCAGCTGTACCCGGTAAAGTGCCAAGTCCAGCATCTTTCAAACGCTGCAAATACGGACGCACCTCCAGTCCCAATGTCTGCGCTCCCTGCCACACTTCCAGCGGAGAAAAGGCGTGAACATGCATGTCAGGTGTAGCATGTTTAACCGTGTGGAGAATATCCACGTAGGTTTGACCGGTGTAATCGGGATGTATTCCCCCCTGCATGCACACTTCTGTGGCACCCCGGTCCCATGCCTCTGTACATCGACGCGCAATTTCCTCTGCACTGATGTCATAGGGACGCCCGCGCAGGTTCTCACTCATCTTACCTTTGGAAAATGCACAAAACTGACATTTGAAATAGCACACGTTGGTGTAGTTGATGTTGCGATTAACCACGTAGCTCACATCATCACCGTTAACCTTTGCGCGCAAACTGTTAGCACGATCGGCGATGAAACTGAATTCCGGACCTCTGCTGGTAAACAGCCGCGTAATATCTTCCTCGGACAGGTCTGCACCGTTTTCGCAAAGAGCGACTATAGCGCGCAGTTCTTCCGAGACACTTTCGCTCGCCGGAGGATTCGCAAGCAGCATCGCCTCAAGTTCCGGTACCGCCTGCTCTTCACCGGGTGACCAGAGGTCGCGCCGGGCGTATCCGCTAGCATCCATTTGCTTCATCACTGGGCCTCGCAGTGCCGGGTCCAGCCAGCGTTTTGAGTCCTGAGCAAATTCCGGGTAGATAGTCAGTCGCTGTTCCAGAAATTTTCCTGCCGCCGCCGTTTCACTCGCGAGCGTATCCAGATGCGGCCAGGGTGCTTCCGGGTTGACGAAGTCAGGTGTCAGAGGTGAAACCCCACCCCAATCGTTGATGCCAGCGGCGACAATTTGCGGCAGCACACCGGGGCTCAGATTCGGTGGAGCCTGTATGCTCATTTGCGGACCAAAAATTAACCGCGACACTGCGATTGTCCACAGTAGTTCATTCAGGTCGGGTTCTGGGGCGCTCGACATCAAAGTATTGGGTTTTGCTCTGAAGTTCTGAACAATCACTTCCTGCAAATGGCCATGACGCTCGTGAACAGCTCGCAGTTCCAACAATGACTGAATACGTTCTGCTCGGGTTTCGCCGATTCCAATCAATATTCCCGAAGTAAAAGGGACACAGGCGCGACCGGCCAATTCAAGTGTTTCCAATCGAACAGCGGGGCCCTTATCCGGAGAACCATAGTGAGGCATGCCTTTGCCGCACAATCGCTCGGAGGACGATTCGAGCATAATCCCCATAGAAGCACTCACACCACGCAAGCTCGCGATTTCCTGGGCCGTCATGCACCCTGCATTGATATGAGGCAGCAGGCCCGTCTCGGACAAAACTCTTGAGGCCACCTCCTGCACATACTCCAGGGTTGTGTCGAATCCGAGCTCAGCGAGCGCTTTTCTGGCAGCGCTGTAACGTAGCTCCGGTTTTTCCCCCAGGGTGAAGAGCGCTTCCTGACAACCCATTTCTGCGCCCTGACGACACAGTTCCAGAACTTGTTCCACCGGCATGTAAGGCTGTTCGATCTTCTTAGGCGTCTGCGCGAAAGTGCAGTAGTGACAGACATCTCGGCAAAGGTGCGTCAGTGGGATAAACACCTTGCGCGAATAAGTCACGATGTTGCCGAATTTGCGATCGCGCAACTCCCCGGCAATCTGAGCCAACTGCGCGGTTTCTTTAAAGTCAGCCAAACTCAAAGCCTGCTCATCGCTAAGTCGGAGGCCATCGAGTAGTTCGTTTTTAACGGTTTGCCAGTTCATATTCGTGTCTCATCACTTGTCGAAATCTGAGGATTATTGTGCGCATCCGCAACAAGTACTTCGACTCGCTTTCCTACAACTGTGCCCAGAAGTAATTGTGCAGTATGGCTCTTCTTTTCAAAGTGCAGTTGGGTCATCAGCTGCGCGAGATCCGCTGGCTCATCGATGTCGAGACCGATGGCCTTGGTGCTCAATATGGAAACCGGTACTCCCCTGATTCTTGCGCTTTCAACGTGTTTGTCACAGCTGCCTGGACCAAAGTTAAATTCGGGCCTTGCGCCAGCATCAAACAACAGTAAATTAGTACCTTGCGAGAGTCGATCGCAGCCAACCACCAGGCCGGCAGTGTGTTCTCTTCTCTCCAGTGCCGCATCGATATCGGAGTGGGACAACAGGGGAATATCACCGTGCAAGATCAAGATCAAATCGTCTGCTGTGGCGCCCAGTCGGTCACATGATTTCTCAAGGACTGGATTGAGTCCACGACAGTTAAGAGTTCGTTCATCCAGGAAATCTATACCATACTTCAATGCCAACAAATCGGCGCCTGGATCGTCGGACACGAGCGTCACCCTACTAATTTGAGGATGGCTGGTCAAGATTCCCAACACATCTTCAACCATCGCCTGCGCGAGCGCACGGCGCTCGCTAGGATTGAGCACACCGCTGAGCCTGGATTTAGCGCTGACCAGATCTTTTAGCGGAAGCAAGGCGTGAACCATGCTGCTAAGACTCCATCAGATGCAGCACAAAGTCCGCGAGGGCTTTCTTGTCTTGCCGTGTGTTCATAATAGTTGCGGTGGTGACCGCAGCAATCCCCAGTTCATTGATCTGCGGCACTAGTGTAACGTCACTTTGATCGATTACGAAATGCTTCAGTAACCCTGGATATTGCTGCGCATAGTGCTGGGCAACGGCCAGCGCCGTCACCGGCATGTTTAACTCACCCATCATTTTGGCCGCCGGACCCTTTATCGCCATTCCCGCCACTATTGGGGATACCGCAACTACCGGAATTTGAAACTCAATAAGCGCTTCATACAGGCCCGGGAGTTTAAGGATCGGGTCTACACTGACGAAGGGATTCGATGGACAAATCACTATCCCCCCGATTTTTTTCCCAACAAGCAGCTTGCTCACAGCAGGATTCACTGAGGCGGCATCTAACCCTCGAAAACTGAATCCGCTAACGGCGGGCTCACACTGCCTGCGAACAAAGTAGTGCTGGAAAGGCAAATCACCCTCATCGCTGTGCACTAAAGTCCTTACTGGATCATTCGTCATGGGGTGGACCCTATGCGCTATCCCCATGCGTTTTGCCAAATCGAGGGTAACCTCTGACAAACCAGCTCCCGCTGACAGAGCCTGAGTGCGCCATAGATGAGTGGCTAAGTCTCGATCGCCCAGGCGAAACCACGTTTCGCCACCAAGCCGCTCGAGGGCATCCATCGCAGCCCAGGATTCTCCGGCCAAGCCCCAACCCAGTTGCTGATTGTTTTGCTCCGACAGTGTGTACAGCAGGGTATCGATATCGGGGCAGATATTAAGGCCCAAATGGCAGAAATCGTCCGCGGTATTAACGACAATCTCAAGCTGCTCCGCGGTGAGGATATCAGTGAGCCCCAATGCCAACTTTGCACCGCCAACACCCCCCGTCAGCGCCAAATATTTACCGCGAGTCATTAGCGAAACATATCCATGGCTTTGTCTCGAATCAAGCTTTTGGAGCCTGCCTCGCCGGGTTGTAATTGCGCGCCTCGAACCAGGACTACAGGACATTGCTCTGCAGCTTGACCCATGACCAGAGAAGCTGCTGCGGCAAGTTCATCTGCAACTGCAGACTCAGTAACTTCGAGCTCATTGCCGAACATATCGGATTCACCGACCTGATTGTAAAGCGGTAAAAAACCCGCCGTACCAATGGCGATACCCACCGTACCATTGCGCCAAGCGCGGCCCGCACTATCATTGATAATAATTTGCGGAGGCTCCAGGCCTAATGCTCCCAAATTCTGGCGAATCGATTGCGCTGAGACATCGGAATCCAGGGGCAACAACAACACCTGCGGATCGTCTTTGCTGTTCGGGATGTTCGACTTGTCTATGCCTGCATTCGCATGAACATAGCCATTGCGATGTTCTACAATAATCACCCCGGGACGCACCCGCAGCACTTCTTTAGACTCCCGCAGGATCAGTTCTACCTGGCGCGGATCTTTAATACTCTTAGCTGCGATTTCGATGGCCCTGGCTGAGGGCGTCACTTCGGAAAGCTTCACATAGCGATTTTCAGACTTGGAAATGATTTTTTGTGCGATAACCAGCACATCTCCTGCTCCCAATACCAGCCGGTTTTGCTCCAGAGAAGTAGCGAGTATTTGCGCCAAATCATCCCCGGGCTCCACCCGGGGAAACCCCTCAAGGGGTATAAGCTCTAACTTGCCTGGCATTAGCCATCGTCCAAACCACTGATGGTGATGCCAGCGTGACAGTTGTACTGCTTGTTAATCACTATCAATACTGAGGTAAGCGCCTCTGCAGCAGCGGCATTATTGATCATCCCGGCATGAAAACCACGCATTCCAGCCGCTTCAACCAGTGTGATCACCGCTTCTCTTGCCACCTTCTTGTTCCCACAGACAAGAACATCACAATTCAATCCCTTGCCCTCTTGCAGGTGGTGAGCAGCTACGTTCTGAAATGCGGAAACAACGCTGACCTCTTCACCGAGTATTTCCTGTGCAATTTGTCCTGCGCTGCCTTCGGGTGGCATTTGTACCCGGGCCACTTTGGGCGGTTTCAAGGGTACAGTCACATCGATAAGAATTTTTCCTTGTAAAGCGGACTTTACCAGCTCCAAAGTACTGCTCTGGTGACTAAATGGGACAGTCAAAGTGACGATATCAGCTGCAGCCGCAGCTTCCAGATTTTCCATGGCCTGGACGCTAATTTCGGCGACGCCTCGCTCTGCCATAACTTCTCTTAAGTCAGCTGCGGCGGCCTCAGCCTTTTCTACTGTGCGCGACCCAATAATGACTTGATATCCGGCCTCTGACCAACGGCGAGCCAGCCCGGTTCCCAGATCTCCGGTTCCTCCAAGTATGGCTAGTACAGGTAAACTTTCTGATGTCATAAACAATATCCTAATTAATTTTTTGAAGTTAGTTACAGCATGGGCAACCCACAGACATTTGGGTTGATCAAAGAACTGAATAATCAATGCGGTAATTTCCAGCTCCCCTGAATTACGTTAGGATGGACACCGCTGAAGCATCTTATGTAAATCACTGTCCAATCACAAGCGCGAGAGCCCCGGGTATCTCGCCGCAAGGGCTATTGATACGAGGAGTTAGACTAAATGAACAATCCCCTGGATTTCACGGGTAAATCAGTGATCGTTACCGGCGGTGGTAAAGGCATTGGAGCGGGGATTTCCAAGTGCTTCCTTGCAGCTGGCGCCAATGTTCTGATATGTGGACGTACCGAACCCGACGAGCTGCCGCACAGCGGAGATAATATGGCCTTATTCACTCCCTGCGACGTCAGAGACTTCGAACAGATTGAAGCCTGCGTGCAATTCGCACAAGACCAATTCGGCCGAGTTGATGTACTGATCAACAACGCTGGAGGCGCTCCATATGCTGACGCAACAACCGTATCGCCACGTTTCTCAGAGTCGATTATACGCCTCAATCTGATAGCCCCACTCAATTTCAGTCAGGCTGCAAATCGGATTATGCAGACTCAGGAATCAGGCGGATCTATCGTGAATATAGCCAGCGTGAGCACCATTCGCCCCTCGCCAGGCACCGCAGCCTACGGCGCCGCTAAGGCTGGGCTTGTCAATCTAGGCACCTCGCTCGCAGTCGAATGGGCACCTAAAGTTAGAGTCAATGCCGTGGTGGTTGGTCTTACAGAAACCGAACAGTCTGAACTGCACTATGGAGACGCGGATGGTATCGCTGCCGTAGGAGCTACGATACCGCTGGGAAGAATGGCGGTGCCCGAGGATATCGGCCATGCCTGTCTTTTTCTGGCTTCACCGATGGCTTCGTACGTCAGCGGTACCAATTTTGCCGTTCATGGGGGCGGTGAAAAACCCGCTTTTCTAAACGCGGCCAATGTCAAAAAATAATCAGGTGACAACCGTTAAAACAATTCTGGGGCCGCTTTTTGAATCCTAATCTAAAGCCACAGCGCGCTATTTCATTAGCGGCTATGGATTTCGCCAGTGCCGTGGGTCAAATTGCGAAGTGGCTGAAGCTTTCCGATCTACCACTGCCGTCAACCCAAATACCCACGGACTACATCGGCATAAATATTGCCACCTCATCCGATCCTGAGGTAGACAACTATATTCTGGAACGTCTGGCGGGACTCAATATCAAGCAAGTGCGCATGGATTTCAGCTATGACAGCCTGGGAGGTCCCGGGCAACGCCTACTCGAGCAACTACTGAATAATAACTTCGAGGTTATGCTGGATCTTTTTCCGCCGCTGGATGAAGCGAGAGCGCTTTACCGAGATGGCACCGCACAGCAGCATTGGAGAGAATTTCTAGACAAGGTTTTTCAACGCTACCAGGGCAAAGTTTCACTGTTTGAAATTGGCAGCACGCCCAACCGAGGTCGCTGGTCCGGATTCTCATTCTTGTCCTTTCAGAGCGCATGGTCCATAGCAATAGAATCTGCACAGGGGTTTGACCTGCGTCTGGCGGGCCCAAACGTGTCAGACTTCGAGCCCCTGTACAACGCCAGCTTTCTTCGGTTTATGCGTCGGCTTGGTCGCTCGCCGGAAGTTCACAGTGACAATCTGTTTGTAGAACGGGTGGTAGAACCGGAGGCCTACGACCATCGCGTGCTTGGCAGTATGGCGACCTCTTTGCTTAAATTGAACCTGCTAAAGAAAGCCAGGATATTGGCCTATATCGGGGCCAGTAATGGCTCCCAGGAGACCATTTGCACCTATAAATGTTGGACCGAAAAGCGCTTGGCAAGACGCTCTGCCTGGCCGGAACAAAAAAGGGTCGACTATCTACTGCGATATTTAGCGCTGGCAGCCAGCAGTGGTGCCCTCCGCCGAGTCTATTGGGGGCCGTTAATTTGCGCCAGAGATGGCCTGATCAGTGATCAAGTCGAGAACTACCCTATTATTGACCAGGTCAGCTACTACCAGAGCGTGCGGGGGGCTCTGGAAGATTTTCAAATCACCGATGGGTTTCATGCTCTGGCTTACGCAGTCGAGCGATTATCCGGCTCAAACTGCCGCACCCTACTACACCAACCCAATGGCCTAAGCGTTTTAAGCTTGCAATCTGAAAGCAGTGGGCACGCCTATTTGTGCTGGTGTCGGGACGGTATGAGCTGGCCTTTGGAGAGTGTATTTGAAGCGAAAGATTTGCTGGGGGCAACCTACTTCAGTGCATGCGGGAATACCCTGGAAGAACAAGTGGTCATCAGCGAACAGCCGGTGTTTATTGAATTTTTAAGTTCCTCGATACTCCCGGTTTTGGGCAGATGCAGCGGCGTCATAAACAACGATACGATTCATTTAAGCTCTCCAGAACACCGGTCGGTTGAGGATCATGAAGGACCATGGCGCGGAGCAGCAATGCTGCGTGTCAATTCTCAGCGATCAGATCTAGTCACCGTGGGAGGGCTACGCCCCAGCATTCTTCCTACATTGGAGGAGACCGGGGTTCTGCGGGACGCCCGCAATCGTATATGGAATGTAAAAGATCCGCGGGGCTTATGTGACCAGGTGTCGGTCAAACTGAACAGGGTTGTCGGCCTCAAACGACTGACCTATCGCTTCAGACCCAGCAAGGGTAAGCGGCACTGGAACAACGCTTGCGAAATGCTGCGGCGCGGCGTTAAAACACCTTTGCCTGTTGCGTATTATGAACAAGCCAATAAACCCGGCATACAAGATTCCTGGTATCTGTGCGAGTTTATCCCCAGCGCATTCTCCGCTAGAGATGTCTACGGAGCCCTGCGGGACGGCGCCAGCGAGTACCGCGGGATAGACAAACAGGCGTGGTTTAAATGCCTGGCGGAATTTACCTGCGAGATGCACAATAAGCAGATAGTCCATCGCGATCTCTCGGCCGGTAATCTGTTGCTGAGACAATTGGAAGACGGCACCGTAGAGCCCTATTTGATCGACATAGGCAGAGCTTGGCTGGGAAACGGCTCAGGTTTAAAGCAGCGGCATCGCCTCCAGGATCTCATGCGCATCGGCTACAAGTTGAATTGGACCGACAGGCAGGCTTTTGTGAAGTGTTATGAGTCTCATTTGGGCAGGGCATTTAGCGCTCTTTGGAAGGTCCCTTTTCACTATTATGACTATAAGCAAAAGTTTAAAAAGGCCATCAAACCGAAACGTAAAAAGTAGCGGTTTAATCTTGGAATACCTTACCTCTATGGGTTACGGTCCCTTGTCGCGAACACTAAGGACGGTGTAAAGTAATGAAATGTGCTCAAGCCATAGATTGGGTTGAATTACTGCTACAAAAACAGCCCTGGGTACCTTTGCCGAAGACACAATATGCCTGACAAAAAAGCGTCCGCCAAGACACTACCAGCGACACTAGCGCTAGCTAGTTCGGTACGGCTATCCGGCGAACTTAGCGCCGCAAGCAACGGCGGTTTGTGTTTGTCTTCTGCCTGGGCGCTGGATGATGTTGGGCTTTTAGCAAATTTTGAAATCTCTGTCGGCGAGTCCGCCGTCCTCAATATGGGAATTCTTCGCGACAAAGCAGGTTTTATCGACAATATTGACGTACTGATCAACGAGCCTGTGGGTACGACCTTGCATCTGAAGTTCGTCGATCAGGAGGGTGATCTAGAACAACGCTGCTTGACACTCCTATCCAAGTCCAATAGTGAAGATCCGGCGCAAGACGGCAATTCAGATCTTTCGAGCTACAGGCCAGATGATTGCCTGCGGGACCTCCAGCAACAGAGCGTGTCTCAATTGGAGGTACTGCTAAAAGACTACCTCATCGATTTGTGTAACCACTTATTGGATCTGTCCGCCAAATCCAAGCAAGTGACCTCAAGCGACGACGTTCACTACGAAGCGATGAACGCTGTCAAAAAATACGGCATGAAAATTATCTCCTCCGTATCTGTGCGCATCAACGAGCACTACAAAAACCTCACTCCCAACAAAGATTCCACCAAAGGTTCCCAGAATGCTGATGGGCAACTGGGGAATCTAAACCTGGTGGATATCAAGGAGTTCGAGGGCGATCTTGCCATTGCTCGAATGATAAAAACGGGAGAGGAGCTCTACGGCACGGCTTTGGAGTGCCTAATAATTCGACTAGCCGATATAATAGAGCGCGACCCACATACTGTTCGCCTGCCGATGCACGTAGCTCAATTGTGCGTGGCGTTTCAGCACGCTATTGAAGACCAGGGTATTCCGGAGCGCGCCATGCCGGACGTGATGGATTTCTTCGGTCAGCGATTTATTCGCAGGCTTGAAGGGTACTATGGGCCGTTAAATGAATTTCTTATTAAGCAAGGCATCTGCCCAGAACTGGAAGACGAGATCGCGGCAAAAGGGTCGCTTCTCAACCGTCCAGGCCCCATAAAAAAATCCAGAGAATCTAACGCTACAGAGAACTTGAGTACGGAAGTAGTGCCTGTAGAGCCTCTACGGGCCAAACCTAAACGCGAGCAGGACACCGATGCCAAGCAGCAAAAATTTGCAGAGGAACAAGCCTCCGCAATCGCTGGCGGCGTTATCAATAAGCTCAATGACCGATTTAGCCCCGACAGCCTCTACCAATCTGTAGTCGACGCCCTGAACTTTAAGCGCGATGCTGTCGGTGGCGGTACGGGTGCTGCTATAGCCAGGGCAGGAAAAGCAGCTGGGGGAGCGCAAGGGCAACCTCAAGCCGACTCGACCAATCGGCCCGCTGGCAATCCCGCAGATGCCAGCTCAATCGCCAGAGTCCTTGGGCAGATGCAGCAGGATGCAACGCTCCGAGATGCCGTCCAGGAAAGTCCCTCTCTCAGAGAATACCTGGCCAACAATCAAAGTGACATAAGCGGTTTAGAAGATACGCAGGGGCTTTCTTCTGACAGTCTCAACCAGTTGGATTTGGTCGACACTATGTTCACCAGTATTAAATCGCAAATGGATGTCACAGCGGAACTAAAACCGGTTTTGGGCAATTTGCAAATCCCACTGGCCAAATTAGCACTGCTGGATCCACAATTTTTTGTCGACCGAGGGCATCCGGCCCGGGGCGTGATGGACAAGCTTGCCCAACTGACAACCGCTGCCAATTTCCCCAACAAAGTTCTCGAAGGCCGCATAGAACGGATTGTCAACAACATAGTGACAGACTACGAAACTGACAGCACGGTGTTTGATTCTGCCCTCGTAGAGGTGAACAAACTCGTCTCCAAGCAAGAGCAGGCGGTCACGCGCAACGTCGACCGAGTTGTCCGAACCCAGGAAGGCAACGAGAAGCTTCGACAGGCACAACAGGCTGTGCAGGAAATACTTGCGGCGAGAATTGCGCCACCGAGCGCCCCCGAAGTCTTAGTCAGGCTGGTCGAAAGCGGCTGGAAAGACCTGCTAATCATCACCCATATCAAGGAGGGCCCAGACGGTCAGCTTTGGAAAGACCACATCAGAACCTTGGATACCCTGATCCAATGGCTGGGCGAGCAAGAAGAAGTTGGATCGGACGAAGAAGTTCTGATGCAACGGTCCAATGAAGCAGAACCCCTTATTGATTTAATCGACCAGCAAATCTCGGCGGCCCTGCCAACGCGCGTTGACCATCAAAGGGTGCTGGAAAATCTAAAGGATATCCTGGCGGGCAAAAAACCGATTGAGATGACCCAGGTCACCGAGCCAGAATCAGATGATTCACTTGCCCCTGCAGAAGTGCGCTCGAAGATAGAAAACCTGCCCCGTCTAAGACGCTGGATACGCAAAGTAGAGGAACTCAAAAAAGGTACTTGGCTAACTTACAGAGATAAAGATGGCCAGAAACGCAGAATGCAGTTGGCCTGGGTAAGTGATTCCAAGGATCGGTATATTTTTGTCAACGAACGCGGTCAAAAAATTGCTGACTTGAGCTCTGTCCAATTAGCCAGACAATTGGGTCGAGGTGTTCAGCCTCCCCCACCGTCGGACAAACTGTCTTTAGTAGATCGAAGTATGTTTGAGACTCTGGAAGACGTTCAGAAGTCTCTCAGCTTTAATAAAAACCACGACACTCTGACAAAGCTGATCAATAAAGAAACGTTTATAGATCAGCTCACTCGTGCGCTTAGGCACGCGCAGAGAAAGCACTCACAACACGCGGTCCTGTGGTTGAACATCGACAATTTCGCGCTGGTAAACGAAGTCTACGACAGAGTCAATGGCGACCAGGTGCTAACCGAATTCGCGCGCCTTCTCTCTCAATTACACAGTAAGAGATCCTCTTCAGCGCGATTGCAAAGCGATGAATTTGCGGTACTCCTACTCGACCGAAGCCTTGAGCAAGCCAAGCTCTATGCAGAAAAAATTCGCAGCGACATCGAATCAAGCAGTGTCGAAATTGAAGGAGAAAAAGTTACTTTTACGGTTTCAATCGGCGTAGCCCCTGTTGTCGACTACTACCCAGAGGTAGAAGAAATTCTGCAGGGCGCACACGACGCGATGAAAATCGCCAAAGGAAAAGGTCGAAACTGTGTAGTAGTGTTTGAAGAGGATAGCCAACAGGCTCAAACGTATCAAAATCTGCAGGCACAGGCCGAGGCCGAGATCCGGCAGACGATTGAAACAGATCGTTTTGCACTTCGTGCGCAGCCTATAGTACAAACTAAGATCGAGAGTGGCTCCACAGTCTCGCAGCATTACGAACTTCTTTTGGCGCTTACCGAACCTGACGGTACCCTGACTTCCCCGATTAAATTCATTGAAAATGCCGAACGCTATGGTTATATGACCTTGGTGGATCGCTGGGTTGTAAAAGAGGCCTTTTCATGGATTAGCCATCTCATCGACAACCAGAAGGTTGTCCCCAATATATCCATTAACCTATCTGGCCACAGCGTCACCGACGATGCTTTTATGGAGTATTTGCTGGAGCAAATTTCCGAGTTTGGCGTGGGTACTAATCGACTGTGTTTCGAAATTACTGAAACTGGCACGATTTCAAACCTGATAAAGGCGGCTGACTTTGTAAGAACTTTTAAAAATATAGGCTGTAAATTCTCCATCGATGATTTTGGCACAGGCATGGCCAGCCACAATTATTTGCGCGAACTCCCAGTGGATTATGTGAAGATCGACGGCACCTTCATCACCAGTATCGACACTAACCGCAACGACTACGCCATGGCGCGCTCGATTAATGACTTGGCTCACTTTCTCGGCCAGGAGACGATCGCCGAATCCGTTGAGAATGATGCCATTATCGCCTGTTTACAGGAAATAGGCGTCGATTATCTGCAAGGCTGGGGTATCAGCGTACCGAGACTATTGAGTGAAATTACGGACGAACTCAGCACAATCGAGAAATAGCTATTATTCAACACAAGCACTATGACCAGCTAATCGGTTTAATCTACCAAGGCGCTATTGATTCAAAGCCCTGGGAAAGTGCGCTGCCTGCACTGCGCGATGCCTTCGACGCGCAGGTCGCCTCACTTGTTTTAAGACCACCCGCCGAGGGCGACAGCGGCGTAATACTCAATAGTCTAAGGCCGCTGAACAACCAAGAACCGGAAGTAGCAACCCTGGCTGATCCGGCGGACTGGCAGTTAACAGCCTACCGCGAAGAATTTTTTTCCCTTGATCCCTTCGTCAATCTTCCTCCTGGCCGCGTAATAGCGCTTGAGGATTTATTATCCGACGATCTACTGATAGCGTCGGACTACTACCAATACTACTTGCAGCCCATCGATTTATTTCGAATTTTAGGGGTCGATACCATCGAGCCTGGCGGCATGCTGGCACGACTTCGATTTTCTCGCAGACGAACAGAGGACCGCTTCAGCGATGAAGACAGAGAGCTCCTTAGCTTAATCACTCCACACTTAGAACGGGCCACACAGATATACGCAAAGCTCAGTAGGACCACCAGTGAGCGCGACGTTTATGCAGGGGCTGTCGATCAACTCTCTGTGGCCACCATTATTTTGGACGAACGGGGTCGCCTTTTGAGCCACAATAGCGTTGCTAAGCACCTTCTGGATGAAGGCGATGGCCTGCGCCTGCGCGACAAGCATTTGCACATAGACAGCAGAGATATTGACAAGCAATTACAACAGGCTTTGATCACCGTTATCGAAGCACAGCAACGCGGTGAAACATCGGTAGTGCGAGCCTTGAGAATACCACGCAGTTTCGGTCGGGCGGACCTTGGCGCGGTGATCCGCCCTGTGCCGTCATCGCAGTGGAGCGAAGGTCAATCTAGCCCTTGCGCAGCATTGTTTATTAGCGATCCGGACTTGCGAGAATCCGCATCACAGCAAATCCTGGGAGAGCTGTTTAGCCTGACGCCCGCTGAAGCCAACCTGGCGATACTTCTGTCACGCGGTCTGAACCTGGCCGAAGTATCGGAGACCCAGAACATTTCTCAACATACGGCTAGAGCTCAGTTGAAGTCTATTTTTGCCAAAACCAACGTTTCTCGGCAAGCTGAGCTAGTTAGACTCGTCCTAAAAAGCGTCGCATCCATGGGCTGAGCCTAGCCTATGGGCAGAGAAAAGCAGATCACTTGATCTGTATCAAGGAGGCAAGAACTTGAACTGATATCTTAATTGCTGTGTTGAACATAAGCCTGCTATACCACTATGGTTCCACTAAAACTCGCACCCAGTTTCATGCCTCAAGCAAGTCTTGGCGATCAGGCCGAACTGGCGTCCAGCTACTTTCACAATGCGCCACATCAGATTTCTTACCCCACTACGCCGCAGTTTCAGAGCGATTTTGCGCAGCACGAGTTTGCTGCCTGGGAGAAACAATACAGCCAAGGCACATCTGCACCCCTGTCACTGTACGTCCACCTACCCTTTTGCAAGGAGCTTTGCTATTTCTGTTCATGTAACAAGACCATCACCAGCAAAGAAGGTGCTGCAACCGAATACCTGGGATATCTTAAGAACGAAATCACCAGGCGAGCAGGAACATCGGGAAAGCGGCGCCCGATAAATAGTATGCACTGGGGAGGAGGAACACCCACCTATCTAGACAGCGCTGAATTAACCCGTTTGATGCACATCCTCGCCAGCCACTTCAACTTGCTGGCAGACGAAACACGACGGTACTCGATTGAAATCGACCCTAGACACTCCGGAGAACCTACTATTGCCCTGCTCAAAGGACTTGGATTCAACCAAATTAGTATGGGGATTCAAGATTTCGATCCATTGGTACAAAGGGCGATAAACCGTGTACAGCCATTGAGAAAAATCGCTGAGTTGGTGAGCAGTGTTCGCGCACACGGTTTTTCAACACTCACTTTCGACTTAATGTATGGCCTGCCGCATCAGGACAGTTGGACCGTGGCTGAAACACTAAAGAAGGTCATCGACCTAGGGCCAGACAGCATCGCTTGTCGGGGATACAGCCACATGCCAAATGTATTTAGTGCGCATTTTGGAATAGATGAAAACGCGTTACCAAATGCAGCTCAAAGTCTCGACCTGCTAAAACTGATTCATCAAACTCTGTCCAGTGCAGGTTACATCAATGTGGGCATAGACCACTTTGTGCTGGCGAAAGAATCTTCAGCGGAAAAGCCGGGTTCACAGGCAAATCACACCGAAGCTGAATACAACACGCCATATGATCTTTTGGGTCTGGGCGTCTCAGCAATAAGTCACATAGGCGGATACATCGTTCAAAACGAGTCGACGCTGAAACGCTACTATCAGCGCACGCAGCTGAGCGAACTACCGATAGAGCGCGGTTTGAAATTGAGTGAAGAAGACAAAATTCGAAGATTTATTATTCTGAGTTTTGCGACGCAACGGCGTTTGGATTTCGAACAGTTGAGTATTCACTTCGGAATCAATTTCCGAGAGAAATTCGCCTCGGAACTAGCTTTATTGCACGGTATGCGCGACATTGGCTTACTGCACATTGACGATCAGCAAATCGCTATCACGCCCAGTGGCAGGCCATTTACGCGCACGGTCTGCACCTACTTTGACTCCTATCTGGACAGTCGACTAATCGCCAGGTTGGCCAGAGGGGACACACAGGTCAACGATGCGACGCTAAGTAGGTAAACGAAATTGAACTATACTAAACAGAGTCTCATAGCGTGGATGAATCAATGATATCAAAACTCGCCCAATCAACCCCGCAGGACAATGCCCGGCAATGCTCACACGCGTATAAGATGAGCTGTGGCAACTGCCGTCTGAACGCAATCTGTCTTCCTTTGGCTTTGGAAAATGAAGACATACAGCAGCTGGACGACATCATCCAGCGCAGCAAGCCCATTCAAAAGAACAAGCATCTTTACCGGGAAGGCGACGGTTTTCAATCGGTTTACGCAGTTCGTTCCGGTGCACTGAAAGCGTATAAAACAACGGAAGATGGTAGAGAGCAGGTTACCGGTTTTTACTTTCCGGGGGAGATTTTAGGCATGGACGGTATTAGCAATAATACACACGCGTCCTCAGCGAGGGCATTGGAAACCTCCTCGGTCTGCGAAATACCCTTCGCATCTTTGGAGCAACTGAGCACCCAGATACCCACTCTGCAGCGACATTTTTTCCAGCTGATGAGTCGCGAGATCACAGAAGATCAGCAACTTATCACGCTATTAAGCAAAAACTCGGCAGAGGAACGCGTCGCCGCACTACTGCTGAGCATTTCCACGCGCAACGCCAGACGCAAACTCAGTGCCACACACTTTCGTTTGCCAATGTCTCGTGTCGATATCGGCAACTATCTGGGTCTGACGGTTGAAACTATTAGCCGGGTATTGGGCCGCATGCAAAAACTCGACCTGGTGGATGTGAACAATAAGGAAATAGAAATAGTGGATATTGAAGGCTTGCGGGATAGCTACGATTAGCCGACCGTGTCGTATCACGCTTCGTCGCATTTATACTGCTGGCAAGCTGCACCACGGCAATCACATGGTATTTCACCAGCCCCTCTGACGCTTTGTGGGTCGCCCTGTCCGTTTTAGTTATTAGCTGCTTGTGTACTTGCATTGGCGACACCTGTCGCTCTAGCCAGCGCTGACAATGGTTTGCGCCGAGTCATAGTCATAGTCTTAGTCATAGGAGAAAATGCCATTGAAGCGCTGCCCGGGACCACCCACTTGATATTTGATAAAACCGAAACACTCACCACAGGCAAGCTAAGTATCGGTACAACAAAACTACTGTCCGATATTTCTGGGCAAGAAGCTTTAAGTCTCGCAGCTTCGCTGCAAATGTATTCCAACCATTCCATCGCCTCCGCATTCGCTTCTATTATAGCTGATACTGTTGTAGGCAGTGGAAAGTATCACATCGGCCAGGGCGTCGAAGCAGTTCTAAAAGGCAGACGATATAGAATAGGAAATCGAGAATTTTGCAGGATACTTTCACCTGACTTCCCTCCTCCTCCCGACGAGCTACACTATTGGGTCGCTCTGTGTTGCGACGCGACTCCACTTGCATGGGTGGGACTAAAAGATAGCGTCAGAAGCGAATCGAGACTTGTCATAGCAGATGCACTGCGCGGTGGTTTACTGGTCGAGCTTCTAACGGGGACGACACGGCCCAGTCTGCGGCGGTGGCCAGCGAGTTGGAAATTGGCAAAAAAGTGTCGCGTGGTTATTAGGCAGAACATAAGCTGATCAACACGATGAATGATGACGCACAAACCGAGCACCACTCACATTGAGGAGTGCCGCGCCAACTCACAGGTAAAACTTAGCTTTTTTACGCGAATTAAAAACTAACGATGCCGTGCGGCACGGCGAAGATTATCTGCGGTCATTAAAATCAGCCCCAGCCATACAAGGCCAAACGAGATTAGGCTAACCAAGGTGAAGCTCTCGCCCAAAACCCATACCGCAACAAACAACTGAACCGTAGGCCCAATATAAAACACCAAACCTAATGCGCTGAGTGGCAGAAGCTTACTGGCCGCTACATAGGCCATAAGTGGCACTGCAGTGATTATGCCGGAAGCCAGCAAAAAGACATCAACTGCCGACCCATGGACACCAAGACCTCCGCCATCGCGATAAATCAACCAACCCAAGGCGAAGGGAGCCATTAACAGCAACTCTATAAAAAGGCCTTCGACAGACCCAATCGAAATCCCTTTTCTGATAGCACCGTACAAGCCAAAACTAATAGCGACTCCCAGAGAAACCATTGGCAGGCCCTGATAGTAAACCACCTGAACACCGATACCTGCTATCGCAAAAAACACGGCCAGCTTTTGCGCAGAATCTATAGACTCTTTAAATATGGTAAGCCCGATAAGCACATTCAATAGGGGGAGTAGAAAGTAGCCAAGGCTCGCCTGAGTAGCGCTGCTATTGGTAACAGCCCACAAAAATATCCCCCAATTGAGTGCACTACAAAATGCTGCGCCGGCCATTATCATCATATTGCGCGGCTGCTTGAGCAGCGCCCATGCAGCCTTCAGCTGACGGCTATAAAGCAGACAAGCAATCACGACAGGCAGTGACCATAGCGCACGATGAGCCAGTAAATCGACGGCATCGACCGGCTCTGTCTCCACCCAGTACAGCGCGCCAAACCCCCATATGAGATAGGCGGTTACGCCTAAAACCATGCCTCGGCGGGAATCGCTGAGCTGCGATATCAAGTTATATCCCTATCCTTGTGAAAAAATATGTTGCACGGTCATAGCAACCATTCGCAAAGCCAGTAGGGATATCAGCCACTTAAACCAGCGTTGAAAACTCTGCTGTGGGATGCGAGACCGTAACCTTGTACCCAGCCATGATCCCAGCACTCCCGCCACAACCATTCCCAGAATCAGCCACAGCCATGGAGCAAAACTAAACCCCAGAATGCCAAAGGCTATTGCTCGCAATCCATGGTTAATACTCATATAAACCGCAGTGTTTACTACCAACCAATCACGACCCGCATTGTAATGTCGCAATACTGCCGCGCCCAGCGGCCCGGTCGCTCCGACCAACATACCCAGCCCCGTTTGGTAGAACCCGAGCGCGACCAATGCGCTTTTACGCCCGCCAGAGACCTTGGGTAAAGGACCCCAGGTTATATACAAGATGAGGATTCCAATAGTTCCCGGCAACCAGTTCAGATTGAGGCCCTGATAAATCTGACCACCCAACACGGCACCCAATACAGCGCCCAGAGCAAAAGCTGGTATCAGGCTGACATCTATATGTGATCGACCGAAGAACATACGCGAGCTGTTGCTGGCGAATTGAGTCACTGCGTGTACGGGAATAATGGCCTGCACCGGCACCAGACCCGGCATCAATGCGATCAGTAATATTCCACCCCCCATACCAAGAGCCCCGGCCACACAAGAGCTAATAAAGGCAATGCCAATGAGCGCAGCTTCAGCCATCAAGCCCGATCGACCCCAGCCTCATCCGCGGCAACGATCCACGTCTCCCTGCTTGCTTGCTCGAACCAGTGAGCTACATCAACATCTGCCAATACATGGTCACAATAGTCGCGGATATCCGACGGCATGGGGATACTGTAATTACTCAGGCGGATAACAATCGGGGCAAACATTGCGTCGGCAATACTGAAAGCTCCCAATAGCCAGAGTCCGCTGTCACCGTGGCTGGTTAGGCTATCACCCCACAGAGAAAAAACTCTGTCGACGTCCGCTTGAAGTGCATCATCCATTTCCACGTACCGCTTATTAGCGCGGCAGTTCATCGGCAGCTTGCTGCGTAAGTCTTGAAGTCCGCTGTGCATCTCGGCGGCCATTGCTCGCCCCCAGCCGCGACTGTAACTGTCAGATGGCCAAAGACCACCCTGAGCAAAATTATCATTGGCATATTCGCAGATGGCGAGGGAGTCCCAGATACATTGCCCGTCATCCCACATGACAGGTACGCGGCGAGTCGGTGAGTAGTCGCCAATTTTCTCCTCAAACTCTGCGCTGTCTAATGGCAGAACTATCTCTTCAAATTCAACACCGCTTTTGCGCAAACACAGCCAAGCTCGCAGAGACCACGACGAGTAGTTTCGATTTCCCATCACTAATTGAATGTTACTCATCACAGGCCCCAACTTGGGTTAGATCGTCAGCAGCACCGGAATGTAACTGATAACAGGGCTTTTGAACAGAACGAAAGGCGAATGTCGAATGTCGAATGTCGAGGATAGACAAGGAGAATTTAGCTGGTGTGCTCCTAGAAGGCCGGCCCAAAAACTGTTTAAGTGAAATCAACTATGTCATTCAAGGCAATTTCTACTTTGTAAAAGTGTCTTTAATAGATTCAGTAACACTCAGTAGCCTGTTCATGAGGCATGTTACCTGCGGCTAAACAGTCCCTCTCTCCCGAGCCATATCCAGCGCCAGATCTTCAATCATGTCTTCCTGACCACCGACGGTTCTACGCCGTCCCAACTCCATCAAAATATCCCGAGAGGATAAGTTGTATTTCTTAGCGCTGCGTTTGGCAAACAACAAGAACGAAGAGTACACTCCCGCATAACCCAGAGTGAGTGCATCGCGGTCCACTCGCACCAGGTGATCCATCATCGGCACAATCAAGTCCTCGGCAATATCCATCGCTTTGAATAAATCGACACCGGTATCCACACCCATGCGTTCCAACACCGCTATCAATACTTCCAACGGCGTGTTGCCCGCACCGGCACCCAAACCTGCAATGGAACCATCGATCCGGTTAGCACCAGCTTCAATGGCCGCCAAAGAGTTGGCGACGCCCATCGCCATATTGTGATGGCCGTGAAATCCCAGTTCCGTCTCGGGTTTTAATTCAGCCCGAGCCAGGCCGATGCGCGCGGTGACATCGTCAGGCAGCATGTAACCTGCAGAATCGGTGATATACACACAGTTGGCGCCATAGGATTCCATCAGCTTCAGCTGGGTGACTAACTCCTCGGCCTCTATCATATGGGCCATCATCAGAAAGCCAACAGTGTCCAGATTGTTGATCTGAGAAGCCATCTGCAGGTGCTGCTCGGACACATCCGCCTCGGTGCAATGGGTGGCGACTCTAATCGTGGATATCCCGCAATCTACCGCCATCTTAAGGTGATCGATGGTGCCAATACCCGGCAGCAACAAGGCCGAGACTTTGGTCTGTTTCATCTCCCTGCACACCGCAG
Source organism: Cryomorphaceae bacterium (assembly GCA_047612385.1). Taxonomy (GTDB): domain Bacteria; phylum Pseudomonadota; class Gammaproteobacteria; order Pseudomonadales; family Halieaceae; genus JBALVT01. The sequence goes on from JBLGAR010000032.1 coordinate 29,644, forward strand.
TGAGATATTCCTCATCAGAGTTAGCTGGGAACCCATAGTTTACTGAGGCTCCACCAAGACCATCACCATGGGTCACTTCAATCATCGGCATTCCGGCGTCGTCCATAGCCTTGGCCACGGTGACCATTTCATCTACGGTGATTTGATGTTGCTTTGCGTGCATCCCGTCGCGCAGGGACATATCGTGCAGGGTGACGTTCTTTCCAGTTAAATCCATGGTCGTGCTCTCTGCGTATTCGCTAATCGGTTAGTGCTTGATGTGCCGGCTTTACAAGGTGTTCAATCAAGCTGCTGTGGGTACAAAATTGCCAGCGAGGATTTCCTCCGCGTACATCTCGGCGGTGCGCAATCCAGCGGCGGTCATGATGTCCAGGTTGCCCGCGTACTTGGGCAAGAAATCTCCCAAGCCTTCCACTTCCATGTAGATCGATACCCGCTTGCCATCAAATACTGGACCGTTTTTCAGGGTATAACCCGGGACATATTTCTGCACTTCAACAATCATGTCCGCTACCGACTTGCGAATAGCGTCTTCGTCTGGAGTATCAACCGTCAAGCAGTGAATGGTATCGCGCATCATTAGCGGCGGCTCCGCCGGATTAATCACGATAATCGCCTTGCCTTTGGCGGCGCCACCGACACTCGAAATGCCATTGGCGGTGGTGCGAGTGAACTCGTCAATATTTTTACGAGTGCCCGGGCCGGCAGATTTGGAGCTCACCGTCGCGACAATCTCACCATAGGATACGGCCTGAACTCGGCTCACAGCAGCTACCATTGGAATCGTTGCCTGGCCACCGCAGGTCACCATGTTGACGTTCATGGCATGTGCTGCTACGGCATCAGAAAGATTCACGGAAGGTACGCAAAAGGGGCCGATGGCAGCCGGCGTTAAGTCAATCATGACGGCGCCTTGCTCATTTACCTTGCGACTGTTTTCCGCATGGACATAGGCCGAGGTGGCGTCGAAGCATATCTGGACGCCGTCCGCTTTCATCGTGGGAACCATACCGTCAACACCGTCTGCGGTGGTTTTCAGGCCCAGCTCCTTAGCGCGAACCAGACCGGGGGAATCGGCGACCACGCCCACCATCCACACCGGCTCAATCACATCGCTGCGCATGGCTTTCATCAGCAAGTCCGTACCGATATTGCCCGGACCAATGATGGCGGCCTTGATTTTATTGCTCATAGAAATTCTCTTCTCGCTACCGTAAAGCACTCCAGAAAAGCACTTTAACTAATTGATTAGTATCGTAATTTCATAACTATTTTAGAGGCTATACAAAACTACAGGAGGCCGTACCGACTCCCACCAATTCCAGGTGCATCTTGTCCCCCGCCACAACAGGGATTAGCGGCACGAGGGATCCCGAAAGAATCACCTCACCGGCTTTGAACGGAATTCCGAACTCGCCCAGCGTGTTGGCCAGCCAGGCAACGGCTGTCAGCGGATTGCCTTGAACAGCACTGCCTTGACCCTCGCTGTGTAACTCACCATTTTTGTAAACCTTCATCTGCAAATTCGGTAGATCAACACCCCGTGGATCAACCTCGTGGCTTCCCAACGTGTAGACACCACAGGATGCGTTGTCTGCGACCGTATCCTGAATTTTGATTTTCCAATCATCAATACGTGAATCAACAATTTCAAAACAGGGCATAATGCTCTGCGTCGCATCCAGAACATCTTGCTCAGTCACACCTGGACCGACCAAATCTTTTTTCAAGCGAAAGGCTATCTCGCCTTCAGCGCGGGGCTGTATGAGATTGCCTGCTATGGGAATAGCAGCACCATCTTCATAGCGCATGGCATCCGTTAGAAAACCAAAATCCGGCTGGAACACGCCCAGCATTTCCTGAACGGGAGCGCTGGTCACGCCGATCTTTTTGCCCACGAGGATTTCCCCGTCGCTCTCAACTCTCCGATTGAGCATATGCAGGGAGATGTAGTAGGCATCTTCGATGGTGATATCAGGCATTCGATCAGTGATCGGGGGAACACTCGAATGACTGCGTAAAGCTTCGTACAACTCGTCGCCAAGCGACGCTATTATTGACTTATCCATTGTTTAAAAAATCCAGGCAGTTGCGATTAAACATATCCTCGTGCTCTACCATCACCCAGTGACCGCACTGCGTCACTAGAACAAGGCGCAACGACTGAACGTTCTTAGCCAGAGCCATTATTCCGTTTTCCGGCATCATCCGCTCATCCATCCCCCAGAAACCTAATACAGGACATGAAATTTCATGAAGTCGCGGCGTTAAGACGGGGACATGCATAGAGGCCATGACATGGCCGTTCATAATTTGCATTATCTGCAAACGCTCCGCTACCAGCTCGTCGGTTGCGAACGCGGGATTATACATAAGGCTAGTGGCAAATAGGTCCTTCATCACCTTCTCTGTAACGGGCTCTCCGGAACCAAAAACCTGAAATACTTTTTGCATTCCCGGCATAGTTCGATACTCGGGCAATTCACTCAACCCACCTGGAGCCATGAGTATCAGTTTCTCGACCAGATCCGGGTACTCGAGCGTAAGACCGAGCGCAATAGCACCACCTAAGGAGTTACCTATGAGCGTACAGCGATCAACACCGGCCACTTCCAGGGTCTGTTTGACACACTCCACAAAAAACGACAATGGATGATCGACGTCGTCGGGCTTGTCAGAGAAACCATAGCCCACAAGATCGGGAACCAGACAACGATAGCCAGCATCTACAAGGAATGGGTAGTTTCCTTTGAAGTTGCTGTGCCCGCTTGCTCCCGGACCAGAACCGTGCAAAAACACAACCGCTTCGCCGCGCCCCTCATCGATATAGTGCATACGATAGCCATTGGCACAATCCGCATACTTGCCCTCGGGCAGCAGTCCGTTCATTCCCATCTCAGTTTCCTTAGCTCGGCGTTAACCGTATCGTCTAGATTGCATCACTAAATAGCATAGTCGACATTCTCCGCGCCGAATATTGTGCCACCCAAATTCATGCCAAACGGGTTCACATTATTTGCTACATGGGCCTGACTGGCAAGTATGTCTAAATGCCTAGCAAGCAGTTCGCTGCCATGACGAATACCACCACTGCCAGAAGCTTTTAGCATTTTGGAAGACAGGTCCAGACATCGATCAGCGACCACCGCCGAATCATAGCGATAACGTATGCGATCATCAATGGGAATGGGTACCCCGTTTCTATTGCACTCCATCATCTCATCAAAATTGCGGTACAGAGTGAGTTTCATCTCTTCGATAGAAGCCCTGACCTGAGCAGCCAGAACGCGGGCGAAAGGATCATCACTCATTTTATTGGGGCCGACGCGACGTGTTTTCGCCACTTCGATAAAAGATTCCAGGGATCCTTCGATAGCGCCCAGAGAAGCTGTACACACTGCACGCACAAATACTTGCATAAAAGGCATGCGATACAGTGGCGCTGTATTGACAGCATTACCGGGATTTTCGCACATAAAGCCATCGATGGATTTGTGAGTTCTATGCTCAGGAACAAACGCATCTTCTACAACGATATCGTTGCTTCCAGTTCCCTGAAGGCCCACAACATCCCAATTATCGACGATGTCATAATCACTGACAGGCACCAAAAAGGTACGGTAATTAGCCATGTCAAAAGGCGCTTCCGGAGTCGGAACAACCGCTCCTAAAAATGCCCACTTGCAGTGCGCGGAACCACTGGAAAAACTCCAGCGACCGCTGAGACGAAAGCCTCCATCGACCACTTTAACATTTCCAACCGGAGCGTAAGACGAGGATATCAATATAGAGGGGTCTTCAGACCACACATCCTGGGCCGCTTGATCATCAAACACTGCCAACTGCCAGTTGTGAACAGCCACCACCCCCAACACCCAGGCACTGGACATACAATGTTTGGCTACCTCGAGACCCACAGCGTAAAAAACTTGTGGATCCATCGCATATCCACCCCACTGTTCAGGCTGCAAAACTTTGAAAAAGCCCGCTTCCTGAAAGTCCGCGATGGTCTCTTTAGGGACCTGACCGCCGGCTTTACACGCAGCTGAACGCTCGCGCAGAACAGCTCCCATCGCACGGGCGGCCTCTAGCAGGGTTTGCGCTCTCGGGGAGTCTAGGCTGTAAGCGTTCATATTCTCACCTTTTTATAATTTTGTGTTTTGAACAAACATCACTGCCCCGCTCGAGGAAGACAATTGACCGTGATATTTATACGTTAGGGATGGTCACTTTACATCATCCATTTGGGGTATTCGGCGCTGTCACTCCACGACAGCATCACCATAGATCGTCGGCTCACCAAAAAAAGCTCTGTGGGAGACCGGCTTTTTATCATTGATATCGACAATGCCGTACTCCTCACCCAATTCTGCGCCAATCCATACCTTGCCGCTCTTTCCCATAAGCTCGGGGTCATTCGACAGAGCCTGAATAACACGACCGCTAAACTCAGGATGTTCGGCTGTCGCGGCCAAGTCTTTGTACATTTCAGGCTCCGCATCAAATACTGCCTTGGTGCGCTCAGTCAGCAGCAAACCCATCCAAATCGACACGACGGCAACATTGAAGGGTTTGAAGTCCACCGCCATATCGTGGGCCATCTTGTCCACAGCCGCTTTTCCGGCACCATAGGCGGGACCGTGCATATAGATTCGCCCGCCAAAGGACGAGGTGTTTACTACCAGCCCCCTATCCGCCGCTATCAACAGCGATGCGGCATGCCATGTAGCGCTGTAGTGGGAGCGCAGGCCAACATTCCATAGCTCTGTCAACGCCAGAGGCTTTTCCCAGAACGGCCCCTTATCGGTCAGCGCATCAGGCAGACAGGTAGCATTGTTGACCAGAATGTCCAGATGGCCGTGGTCGCGCGCCACCTGTTCAAACAGTTCTAGCACCTGCTGATCATCCGCATGATCGCAATGGACCGCTATACCTCGCCCTCCCGCAGCAGTCACTGCGTCCGCCGTCGCCTGCACAGTGCCGGGAAGCGGCGCGTCACCCTCTAGCTGAGTGCGTCCTGTAACGTAGACCGTTGCGCCTGCGCTTCCCAATTCGACAGCTATACCCTTGCCCGCCCCGCGGCTTGCGCCGGTTACAACGGCTATCTTATTAGTCGCAACACTCATATCTGCCCTCTCAAGGATCGTATCTGGAATATCAAGAATACTGCCTGACTGGTTTGATATGGCACTATGGCCTAATATCCCTTTCGAATTCCAACTTTCATTTGCTCAATGCTATTCTGGCAGCCTCGCGAGGCCAAGGGGTAGTTATGCAGTCCTGATCAGAATGTTATGCCAAGAAGAGATATTCGCAATTAAAATAGGAACCTGCGCGGGAGCGTTGCTAACGACATTTGTTTTTCTGTGCGCCTCGTCATTGTCGATTAAAACCCTAGGCGAAACCAGCACAGATGCGATCGACGTGGACCCTCGAAAAGTGTTTTCGCAGACATCCCCTAAGTGGCTCACGGCGGTAGGGAAGCTGTACGTGCCTAGTATCAAGATGATCGAGGGCTACCGCAGCAATCATCGCGAGGACTGCAGCGCGACACTGGTTTCCAGACCGGGGAAGAAAGAGGCTGACACTGTTATCACTGCATGGCATTGCCTGGAGTTTTACACGGATCTAAGTAAAAGTATTATCTTCACTTTACTGCCGGACTCCAGTGCCCCAATCTCGACCGAAGTGCACCGCCTAGCAGACGGTGGAGGTATGCACGCCGATTGGGCTATTCTCAGACTCCACCAGCCGATACCAAGCGATCGGGTTTTATCATTGCGTATTCACCCAGCTAGGGCTAGCAGCGAATCGACTATTAGTATGGCTGGATATTCATCTGATGCAGGTTTGGGCCACGGTGGGAATTCACTAACCTACGATCCGTTTTGCAACGTAACGCTTCAGGTTCGACACAGCAGCAACAGCAATTGCCGCGCATTTCGCGGGGCATCAGGTGGAGCGGTTGTTCAGTTGTCTTCCGACGGAGTGCCCTGGTTGTCCGGCGTCATCTCCCAAGGCGATGGCGAACAGCTGAGCGTGTTCATACCAGTGGCTAGATTCCGCAGCGCAATCAATCTGCACCTACGTTAGGTGTTGCCCTTTTTCTGGCGCGCAGGCGGGGGCGCTCCAATATGTCCTTCGTTGCGTTTCGCGGCCAATTCGACCTGCTTCTGACGCTCGGTAAAACGGCTTTTTTGATCATCTGTCAGGCTGTCGTAGCAGCCCGGACAACACACGCCCGTCTCATAGACAGGAGATAACTTGTCGAGCTCAGTGATCGGATGCCTACATCCATAACACTGATCGTATTGCCCCTTCTCCAAAGCCTGATTTACCGCAACTCGATTGTCGAAAACAAAACACTCTCCCTCCCATGCGCTATCCTGGGCGGGCACTTCCTCAAGATATTTAAGAATGCCCCCCTCAAGATGGTAAACCTCCTCAAACCCCTCCCCCAACATAAAAGCCGAAGCCTTCTCACAGCGTATACCGCCGGTGCAGAACATCGCCACCTTTTTATTTTTTCTCGGATCGAGGTTCTCTCGGACGAACGCAGGAAACTCTCGAAAGGTTGTTGTCTTTGGATCCAACGCTCCCCGAAAGGTGCCGATACCCACTTCGTAGTCATTGCGCGTATCGACGATAACCACATCTGGGTCTTCTACCAGTGCGTTCCAATCCGCAGGTTTGACATAAGTTCCCACACGAAGATTAGGGTCGATGCCCTCCATTCCCATAGTGACGATCTCTTTTTTCAGCTTCACCTTCATACGATAAAATGGCGTTTTCTCATCGTAAGATTCCTTGTGCGCCAGATCACTCAAGCGCGGGTCACTTCGAAGGTAATTCAGCACCTGATCTACCCCTGCTCGCGTGCCCGCGATAGTGCCGTTAATGCCTTCATTGGCCAACAACAAGGTGCCTTTAACCTCAGCCTTTTGACAAGCATCTAAAAGAGGTTCTCTAAGTTCGCCGAAATCACCGAGGGTGACAAATTTATACAGTGCTGCGACCACTACACCCGACATAAAGGCACCCGCTTATTGATCATCTTGTTTGCTTCCACCCAGGCACGCAGGAGACGGTGGCGCGACCTCGCGTGCGGCCCACTCGGCGGGAGTGTAGGTATGCAGCGCGAGAGCGTGGACAGGGCCCTCCAACTGATCGGCCAACACTTTGTAAACAAGCTGATGTCGCGCAACACTGCGACGGCCATCAAACTGTTCACTGGCAATAACGACTCGAAAATGGGTCTCGGAATTTTCAGGTACACTGTGTTGATGACTTTCGTTATCAACGTCAAGATACGTCGGTGAAAGCTCCGTCTTCAATCTGCTCTCTATTTCGCTCTGAACAATCATTAGGTACTCCAAATACACTGGCGAGAGATTATAACTGAGGCCGTAAGCTGCATATAGCGTCTTGCAGTAATTCCTCTTGGGACTCTTTGCAGGACTCCCTTAAGACTCACTCAAAACTCACTCAAGACAAGGCAATTTCTGTCCCGCGACGCCGTTTTATCCGAAACTGACCCGGTGTCAGCCCAGTCCACTTTTTAAAGGATCTGTGAAAAGCACTGGGGTCGGTGAACCCCATTTGCATTGCCACCTCGTTAATCGACAGTTCCAGCCTGTCGAGATGGAGCTTAGCGACGTCGCAGCGACTATCGTCCTTAAGCTGCTGAAACGTGGTCCCCTCGCGCTTGAGACGGCGACGCAATGTGGGCGCAGACATGTTAAGTGCGGCACTAATCGCCTCGAAGCTTGGGAAGCCGTCGCTAAAATCATAACCGATCATGGCCTTCACCTGAGCAGTGAGATTGTCACCATCCGAACCATTCTCCATGATTAGCAGTTGGTAGGGAGCGGTTCTCAAAAACTCTCGAAGCGAGTGCTCCGTATGCACAACAGGCCATGCCAAAAAAGCGCTGTCGAAGTACATTAAATCGCTTGTTTGATTGAAGTAGAGCGGACAACCAAACAAAGCCTCGTACTTTTCCAGCCTCTGGGGTGGATCACCGACGAAATCCACCCTGGTTAACTCCAGAGGTCTGCCGCAGAGCCAGCCGAAAAATCGGTGCCACATGGATAGTCCGTAGGCATCGGCCGCCGCGACTTGGGTGTTGCCGGTACGACTCATGCTGCGATATCCCACTCGGGTGAACTGCTCACTGAAGTTGGAATAGAGCTGGCTTCGCTCATCAAAAAATGTTCGATAAAACTCAGAGGCTCGCTTAATAGCCTGACCGAGATTTTCACAGGAAATAATACAGTAACACATCATACGAAATGCACCGGGCGCTACTAAATCGCTGCCGCTGGCCCCAAAGGTTTCGTCCTGAAGTAGGCTCAAAACCTGCTGATAAGTGCGGGTGTATTGCATGGCACTTATCTCTGGACGATAACCGACACTGTTTTCATCCAGCGGATCGAAATCCAGCCCCGCATGGGTCAAAACGGCAGAGAAGTCATAGCCTTTATCTCCCGCCATGTTCAGCAGGGTTCTTACA
>JBLGAR010000033.1:0-36619 GCA_047612385.1 Cryomorphaceae bacterium
GATTACGGTCCAGGCTGGGGAGCTTTAGCCAACACGCCAGGTAGCTTTTACAAAACCTTTTCTTCAGAAGGCGGAATTAGAGTGCCGTTCATTGCTTGGTATCATAAAACAAAGGGTACTGGCGAATGGCAACTATATGATATATCAGTAGATCCTTCCGAAATGCACAATCTTGCAAATGACATGCCCGACTTATTTGCTACATTAAAAGAAGGGTACAAGAACTACGAAAAGGAAAATGGTGTTGTACCTGTTCCCGCAGACTATGACGTTTTAAAGCAATTAGTTAAAAATGCAAAACGCGGACGGTCACATTGATTGGCAGTTACCCCTAAAAACATATGGAAATTTTTGAGATCGGAGGAATCTAGCCGCCGATCCCAATCAACCGCCCTGCCCAATAGTGTAAACGCACCTTCGCTGAGATTCCGATAATGAGCGGCTCTGAAAAGATGGCACCCAAGACTGATCAACAAGTTGGAACTGCAAATTAGGAGAAGTGGTAGCTTGCTGAGGGTCTGTTTCAGATGCCCTGATCCAGATCCTGCCTGATGTCGTCCGTCTCGTCTTGAGCATGCTCAGAAGCGAGCAACAGGTAAACGCTGGGCAGTATAAACAGCGTGAACAAGGTGCCGATCAACATCCCGGCTACCAGGATGATACCAATACTGTTTCTGGCCTCCGCACCGGCGCCACTCACCAGTACCAGGGGGAAATGCCCTACCACGGTGGCGCCCGTTGTCATCAGCACAGGGCGTAACCTGACACTCGCACCGTGGGTGATAGCATCCAGCTTGTTTCTCCCTTCCTGCTGCAGGCGATTGGCGAACTCAACGATCAAAATACCATTCTTGGCGACCAGACCTACCAGCGTTATGAAGCCTATTTGCGAATAAATATTGATCGTGGTCCAGCCAAGGAATGTGAACATTAGTGCGCCGGACAACGCCAACGGCACGCAGCCCAGCAAGACCACCAAAGGATCTCGCAGGCTGTTGAACAGCACCACAAGCACCAGAAAAACAAACGCCAGGGCGAAGGCCAGTGCGCCGAGCAAAGTGTTTCCTTCCTGACGAATTTGCCGGGATTCGCCCGCATAATCGACGAGATAGCCCTCGGGTAATATGTCGGCGGCAGCATCCTCTATCGCTTTTAGTCCCTGCTCTTTGGTAAAGATAGGGATCATGCCGCCATAAATAGTAAACGAGTTACGCTGTTGAAACTTGGTCAATACCCGAGGCCCCACGATCTCCTCCAGGGTGGCCAGTGAGGAGAAAGGCACCATAGCGCCCGAAGGTGTTTGCAGCTGAATCTGCTGCACTGCATTAATATCTAGTCGGTCTCCGGCTTCTAGCATAGGGATAACACGATAGGCTTTTCCATCCAGGTCGAATCGATTCACGTAGTTACCCGACAGGTACGTTGACAACTGTTGGCTTACATCCTCGACAGTCATACCCAGATCGGCGATTCGGTCGCGGTCAAGATCGAAATGAGCCTGTGGAAAATCAATCTTCAGATTGGTGTCCACAAACAGAAAAAGACCTGAGGCATAGGCAGCCTGCAGCAATTGGTCTGCGTAGGGCAGCATTTCCTCTGCGGATGCGGGGGCCGTAACCACCAATTCCACAGAAAATTGCCCGGCACTGGGTAGTGACGGGAACAAGTTCGGGAACGCCTGGAGCCCGGGAACTTTAGCCAGTTTGCCGAACGTAGAGGGCAGCATATCCATCGGGGTCATGTTGCGTTCGCCCGGGTCGACGAAGTCCTGACCACCAAAGGCGCCATTTGGATTAACGATCTGCCACATATCGGTGGCGTGATCGAGCCCGTTCATTACGCTAACGACATCCTGCATGTGCCTTTGGGTATAGGCCAATGATGCTTCGGGCGGAGCCGCTGAGATGACGAAAATTGAGCTCTCATCCTCAATGGGCGCGAGCTCCTGCTGCGACATCATAAAAAAAGGTGCTGCCAACAGGGAAAAGAACAAGCCAAAGCTCAGAAGCTGGGGTGTCCAGCGTAGGCTGCGTTCCAACATTGATTCATAGCGTAGGCGCAACGCGTCAAAACGCGAATTAACCCAGCGTGTCATCTTGCCTTCTTTGCCCTGAGCCGGGCTTACATAGGCGCTCATAATGGGTGAAAGGGTCAAGGCGACAACGCCACTGATTAGAACCGCTACTGCTAGAGTGAAGGCAAACTCCCTAATCAATACACCGGTTAAACCTGAGAGGAAGCCGATAGGAAAATAGACAGCAGCAAGAGTGACGGTCATGCCGATGATAGGTGTGAGCAACTGTCGCGAACTGGCCAGCGCCGCCTGGCGCCTGCTCATCCCTTCGCGCATAAACCGGGCGACGTTCTCTCCGACCACAATTGCATCATCGACCACCAAACCTACCGACAACACGATTGCGAGTACTGTCAGCAGATTAAATGAAAACCCCATTAGCATCATGACCGACATGGCGCCGAGCAACGAAATGGGAATAGTAATGAGCGGTACCAGCGCACTTCGCACGGAACCCATAAACAACAAGACCACAATCCCCACTAGCAAAACGGTTTCCGCCAGTGTGATAAAAATCTCTTTGAGCGCATCGCGCATATACACAGTGCCGTCGGAGGCAATTTCAATCAGCATGCCGTCAGGCAAGGTGGTGTTGATACTGTCGAGGACCTCGTAAAGCCGGTTGCCTATGTCCAGCTCATTTGAGCCAGGCAGTCCATATACCGCAAGGTAGATCGTGTCGCGCTGACTCCTTCGTGCTATCTGGTTTGACTCTACTTCGCCGAGCTCCAGCCTTGCCACATCACTGACACGAACAATGGCGTTATCGACATTGGCGACAACCAGCTGCTCAAAGTCTTCCTTGGTTTTCAGAGTTGCACTGGTTTGCAGGTCGATGCGCTGCTGCTGGTTTTCTATGCGGCCAATGGTTGCTATGACATTGTTGCTGGCGAGCGCCTGGCGGACCTCCTGCGCGCTTACATTGAAATAGTTCATCCGCAGTGGGTCCAGCCATACACGCATTGCGGGAGCGGCCCCACCAGGTAGGGGAACACTCTGAATGCCGGGAATGGAGGAAAGAATTGGCACGACGTATCGAGTCAGATAGTCAGTAGTTTCCGCCCGGGAGCGGCCGCCCATATGAACGTCCAGGTAAAATATTGCGTTGCTGGCATCGGCGCGTTCAACATTTACTGCCGGATCTTCCGCGCCCGCAGGAAGTTCAAATCGAATCTGGCCGAGTCGTGCATTCAGCTCAGCCAGCGCCAGAGTGCTGGATTCATTAAGTTTCAACCAGGCCGTAACGACACTTCTGCCAGCTGTGGTGCTGGAATCCACGTAGTCGACACCTGGCACAGTAGCCACAGCGCGCTCGATCGGGTCTGTAACAAAACCCTGTACCGTTTCTGCCGATGCGCCGATGTAGGGTGTAGTAATAACCAGGGAGGACAGTTCAATCTCTGGAAACTCAAGCACGGGCATGTTTATAGCCGCTCGCAGGCCCAGGAGCATCAGGGTGAAAGAGATAACCAGGGCCAACAACGGTCGTGTTACAAAGACATCAAATATAGTGGGTTTACCCATTGATGCCTTCATTTCTCAGACCCTGGTGGGGTTTCTCCCGATGCAATAGGGTCGCTTTTGGCTACGTGAGTCAGCATGCCGTCAAGCAGCTTGAACGCCCCAATAGCGGCCACCCGCTCGCCGGGCTTCAGACCATTGGTCACAAAAATCTCTTCACCATCCCCAGGCCCCACTGTCACCTGTCTGCGCACCGCTCGAAATTCGGCAATAGCACCCTCTTCGGCCTTTTCCAGCACGTAGACAAACGCTCCGAAGCTGTTGCGCCTGACCGCACTCGACGAAAGGCGAAAGACGCCGTCGATGCTTCCCGTGACCATCTGCACATCGACAACTGATCCGGGCCGGATAGCCTCCGGTGGATGGGTTAACAGAGCTCGATAACTCCGGCTGCGAGACTGGAGGTTGAGGCTTGCGGCAGCGGAAATCACGGTAGCCGTGAGCGGGCCCGCGCGAAAACTCCGGCTGGAGACCTGCACCGGTTCATCGATAGGTAGCGAGGCTTTTCCTTGCGGCAGATTGAAGTCAATCCATAATTCATCCACGCCACCGGTAAGCTCGGTGATAACCGCGTTGGCGGGGAGATATTGCCCAATCTGGAGTGTGTGCAGGCCAGTTTGCGCGTCAAACGGCGCAAACAGTGACTTTTTCTCGATTCTGGCCACCAGCGACGCAACGTTTGCCTGCAGTATGTCTTCGTCCGCTTCAGCGCTGTCGTATTCGTTCTCACTGGCCAGCTTTTTTGCGCGTAACTCCCCGATCCTTTTTAGCTGCAGCTCGGCAAGCTTTAACCGGGCGTGGGTCGCTCGCAACTGAGCCCGCTCTTCGGTGCTGTCCAGTACCAGTAGGGACTGCCCCGCCACGACCGGGCTGCCGCCGACAAAACCGATATCCGAGATCTTGCCGTCTACCTCTGTGCGCAGCTCGACATAACGCGTTGCGCGCACTTCGCCAATGGTGCGATATCGCTGCTGCCACATGACCGGGGTGGCTATCACGGTTGTAACGGTTTCTGAGCGCTCAGGGAAGGACTTGCCAAAAGCGATAGCCCTTGTGACCTGAAGGTACTTGAGCCCACCAAGAACAGCTATGACCAACAGACACACCACTAGTAGCAGTAACCAGGGGCGAGCTGCGTTGGGAGTGGTTGAGCCAGCTGAGTGTTGGTTTTCAGACATGATTTTTGGTCCAAAACGGGGGCGCTATATTATCAGTAAATGTACGCTTTATGTGGCCATCCAGCCCACTTTTTTGCGGTGGTGACACGCCAGCCGCTCGAAATTTATTCGGACGAGGCCTCAGGAGCATAACGCCCCCACCCGAATGGCACAGAAGTCATCGCGATAAAGAATCGAAGAAAAATACTCGCGATCGGCAGCGACACGTTCCCACCTCCCGGTGCGGCAAAGTAAAGGGACAAACCCAATCCTTGAAAAGCGAACGCAGGTCCGACGATAACGAGATACTGGCGTCCTGCCTCCCATACCAGAGGATCACTCGTGAACCGATCAAGCAGAAAAGCGGGATACACCGCCAAGACAATACCTATTACACCGGTCAAAGTGGCGGAAATACCACCGCCTATCCATGCTATGTGGACCGCACGCTGCCGTTGCCCCGCTCCCATGTTGACACCAATCAGAGCAGTCAATGTCGCGCCAATTCCAAAGACCGCAGGAACGAGCAAAAATTCGGCGCGGGATACAATACCGTATCCCGCTAACGCGCTTTCACTGATCTCGCCGACAAGCATGTTAGTGACCGATATAATCGCCACGGTGAGGATGGGCGAAAAAGACGCCAGTGCACCCACTTTAAAAGTATCGCCAAATAAAGCCGGCTCCAGGCTCGCTAGCGTGGGGCGTAACGGCGTGCGATTAGCCATCAATTGAACGAACAGATAAACGCAGGAAAAAAAGCCAGCAATAAGAAGCGCTAAAACCGCTCCCTTCAGACCCATTGCGGGAACACCGAACCAACCTAGGATTAAAGTTCCCGACAGCGGCACTGGTGAGTGCATGCCAGACCAGATTGTCGGCGCGCTCACGATCTCCCGCGCCCAGCGCTCTGGCAATGGAGCTGGCGACAGCTCCGCCTATAGCGCCGTTAGACAGCATTTGCATGAGCCCAGGGAAAAGTAGCGCCAAGGCACTCGGTGTCGCCATCCTAAATAGCAAAGGAAGCACGGGGCGTTGAGCATTTCATGAAGGCGGTCGCTGGAACTCAGAGTGTTTTCCTTCTAGAGAAGCAAGTGATGGGTGGTGTATAAAACACTCATCGTCCAAACGCTCTTTAACCTTTTCAGAATATTGTCAAAACAGTTTATTTCGGACTTTGGCCGCCGGTTTTTGGTCAGTGTTGATTAATCGAGCGCAGCGTAGATCAGCGATTCCAACTGCCCCCTAAAGTTGAAGATACTGGACGGCATTAACTGAGTCATAAAAATCACAACAAGATCTTCAGCCGGATCAACCCAAAACAATGTGCTCGCCAAGCCACCCCAAAAGTAACTACCCTCAGTCGCTGGGTAAGCGTTTTTCGCAGCGTCTACCTTGTTGGCAAATCCCAAACCAAACCCAACGCCTTCGTAAATGGTTTCACTAAAGCTCCCCAGCGCAAACTCTGACATATCAGCTCCGTCTGGCAAATGGTTGCGGGTCATAAAATCCAGTGTTCGCGAGCCCAAAATACGCTGACCATTCGCGGTGCCACCATTGAGCAGCATCTGACAAAAGCGGTAGTAGTCGGTCGCTGTCGATAAAAGACCACCGCCCCCAGAATAGAAAGTACACCGCGCATAATGGCTGTCTTGGCCGTCATCATTGCGCACGAGCTTTTTGTTCATATCTCGTTCATAACACGATGAAAGCCGAGAAACCTTGTCATCTTCAATTGAAAAAGTGGTATCGGTCATTCCAAGAGGCTTGAAAATTGTCTCCTGCAGATATTCCAGCAGGCTCTGGCCGCTGATGACTTCGATGAGATAACCCAGCACATCAGTCGCCAGAGAATAGTTCCAGCTGTCGCCAGGCGAGAACTCCAGAGGCAGTTCCGCCAGCTGATCGATCATGTCCTGCAAGGTAGAGCCGTGAGAGGTTCGTCCAACCTGTAATTCACGGTAGGCGTAATCAATATTAGTGGCTCGCAAAAAGTCATAGGTGAGGCCGGAGGTATGCATCAACAAATCCCGGATCGTCATTGGCCGAGCGCAGGGTTCTGTGAGAAATAGCGGCCAGGAACCTCCCGTGCGAACCTGAAGATTACGCCAAGAGGGAATAAAGCGATGCACTGGATCAGTCAGGGAAAACAGCCCTTTTTCATACAGAGTCATCAGCGCAACCGACGTGATCGGTTTTGTCATGGAGTAAATGCGAAAAATGGTATCGCTGGTCATCGCTGTGGAACGCTCTATATCGCGTTGACCACCCACATCCAAATAGCAAACCTGCCCGCGACGAGCAACAAGCGCGAGGCTTCCCGGTATTTTTCCTGGACCCACATACTGCGTCCTTAGGTGCTCCCCCACCCGTGCTAACTGCTCGCTATTCATCCCGACCGATTCCGGCTTTACTACTTCCATTTACCTCTCGCATGTTCGCTTGTTATCGAACGCTATTGATACCGATGTGACGAGTAAAAGGCAAGCCGATACTGCTGAAAATGTGGATAGTTAGCGAAGCTGCAAAGGTTTTGTCAGCCCTGGCGTCAGACACAAGATAAGAAACCAAAATCGACGATTTATTGCCCAAATGCGACTACGCTGATAATATCTCGATCCGCCCAACCAACCCCTTATCTGGTCAGTAACGCTATTACGGAGCCTGTATGACTCGCGCGTCCCTCGTTGAATTAGAAAACCACGAAGATTTTATTCAACGTCACATCGGTCCGAACCCAACACAGCAAACCGAGATGGCCCAAGCACTGGGCTACGACAATCTCGAAGCCCTGATAGACGCTACTGTGCCAGCTGCCATTCGAAGCCAAAGCGCCATGAAAATTGACGGTGCTAAAACCGAACAAGCTGTAATAGCCAGATTGCGAGAGTTGGCTCAGCAAAATGTCGTCAACAAATCCTACATCGGCACGGGGTATTCGGACACCTTCACCCCTCCGGTCATACAGCGAAATATCCTGGAAAACCCGGGTTGGTACACCGCCTACACGCCTTATCAACCGGAGATCTCACAGGGTCGACTGGAAGCGCTACTGAATTTCCAGCAAATGGTCATGGATTTAACGGGCATGGATTTGGCTAATGCTTCGATGCTCGATGAGGGCACTGCAGCGGCGGAGGCGATGACCTTACTGCAGAGAGTCAACAAGAAAAATCGCAGCAACGTTTTTATCGTCGCAAACGACTGTCATCCCCAGACTATCGCTGTGGTAAAAACTCGCGCGCAAGCACTCGACATTGAAGTCCTCGTGGGCGACCCCAGCGAACTAGTGGGCAACACTGATTCCTTCGGGGTGTTACTGCAGTATCCCGGCACGTATGGCGAGCTTATCGATATCTCAGGGCTAATCGAAAAAGCCCATGAGAACAAGACACTCGTCACTGTCGCAGCGGATATCATGGCCCTGCTGATGATTAAGTCTCCTGGCTCATTGGGCGCGGACGTCGTCGTCGGGAATACTCAGCGTTTTGGCGTGCCTATGGGTTTCGGTGGCCCTCACGCTGCCTATTTCGCAACACGCGATAGCTACAAGCGATCTACCCCCGGGCGAATTATTGGTGTCTCTATTGATCGGCGAGGAAATCAAGCTTTGCGCATGGCCATGCAAACCCGCGAGCAACATATACGCCGAGAAAAGGCCACCAGCAACATCTGTACCGCTCAAGCCCTGCTGTCTATCATGGCCGCTTTTTACGGGATGTATCACGGCCCTGAAGGTTTGCGCCGTATAGCCATGCGTATACACCGCCTCACCGCAATCTTGCAAAAAGCACTTTCTAGCGCGGGATTCACCGCTGTAAATACAGGTTTTTTTGACACGCTTACTTTTCAAGTCGACGAGCAACAAGCCATCGTCAAACGCGCGCTGGCGAAAGGCATGAACCTCAGAGTGATCGGCGAAGATCGCCTGGGCATCTCTTTAGACGAAACAACATCCGCGGACGATATCGTCGAACTGTTCGCGGCCTTTACCGGCGAGGCGGGAGAAATCAATATCGCGCAACTGGATATTGAGGTAGACGAGTTTGCCGGGATTCCGGGGAATCTCAGACGCGATGTGGATTATCTCCAGCACCCCATTTTCAGCGACTACCACTCAGAGACAGAAATGCTGCGCTATATGCGCCGTCTGGAAGATAAGGATATCGCGTTGAATCGAGCGATGATTCCTCTGGGCAGTTGCACCATGAAGTTAAACGCTACCGCAGAAATGGTCGCGGTAACCTGGCCCGAGTTCGCAGGTATTCACCCTTTTGCCCCAGCGGACCAAACGCTTGGCTACCAGGCATTACTTGAGGAGCTGGAGCACATGTTACTGGAGTGCACGGGCTACGACGCGATGTCCATGCAACCCAACGCAGGCTCACAAGGCGAGTACGCGGGCCTGCTGGCCATTCGGCGCTATCACGAAAGCCGTGGAGATCATCAACGGGACATTTGTCTGATTCCCTCCTCTGCCCATGGCACCAATCCTGCGAGCGCGGCCTTAGCGGGAATGAAAGTGGTTATTGTCGAATGTGACCCTCTGGGTAATGTCGACATCGCCGATCTGAAAAACAAGGCACAACGACATAGCGAAGACCTCGCGGCCATTATGGTCACCTATCCTTCAACCCACGGGGTGTTTGAAGAATCCATCATCGAGCTGTGTGACATTGTTCATAACCACGGTGGCCAGGTTTATGTCGATGGCGCCAACCTGAATGCATTGGTTGGCATTGCGGCACCGGGAAAATTTGGCGCCGATGTATCACATCTAAACCTGCACAAAACGTTTTGTATTCCGCACGGCGGTGGCGGTCCGGGAATGGGGCCGATTGGTGTGGGTGCGCATTTGCAGCCATTTCTACCCACTAACCCCGTTTCTCCCGTACCGGGTTTGAATGTGGAAAACGATGTAATCTCTTCTGCACCGTACGGTAGCGCTTCGATTCTACCTATTTCCTGGGCCTATATCGCGCTGATGGGCGAAGCCGGATTAACACTGGCGAGCAAAGTGGCGATCCTGAGCGCCAACTACATTGCACATCGCTTACAGAACCACTATCCGATTCTCTACACCGGCAGCAACGGCAATGTTGCCCACGAGTGCATTCTGGATATCCGCCCCTTAAAAGACCTCAGCGGTATCTCCGAAGAGGATATTGCCAAAAGACTGATCGACTACGGTTTCCACGCTCCCACCATGTCTTTCCCTGTGGCTGGCACTCTTATGGTTGAGCCTACGGAATCGGAATCGATCGCAGAATTGGATCGTTTTTGTGACGCGATGATATCCATTCGCGAAGAAATACGAGCGGTACAAGAGGGATCACTTGATGAGAAAAACAATCCGTTGACGAATGCACCGCATACTCTTGAAGACATTACGGCTAGCGTATGGGAATACCCTTACTCTCGCGAACAAGCTGCATATCCGGTTGACTCACTACGGCGCAACAAATACTGGCCACCGGTGAATCGAGTTGACAATGTTTATGGGGATCGTAATTTGTACTGCGCCTGCCCCGCCATTGACACCTATCGAGAAAAGACTTCCTGATCGCGGACCGAGAAACCTGGCGGGAATTCCAGCTTCGAAATAACACATAGCGCCAGGAGCGCTGGAGAAGTCGCTATGACCCGTGAACTAAGCCGCAGAAACCTGATAAAGCACAGCATGACTGTCGCAGCTGCTGCGGGAGTCTCACCGGCAATCGCTTTTGGCAAAAGCGCTTCACTGAGTTTTGAAGAATACCGAAATTACGATGCTCTGGGTCTAGCCGGCTTAGTCACTAAAGGAGAGATCTCTGCGTTAGAACTTCTGGAGATTGCCATCGCTCGCACCGAAGCGGTCAATCCTAGTATTAACTGCATTGTTGAAAAACTTTATAATCGAGCTCGCATCGCAGCGCAAGGGGATTTACCAGAAGGACCTTTTTGTGGAGTACCGTTCCTGTTGAAAGATCTAGGCATGGCCTTAACCGGCACGGTAACCACAAACGGTTCTCGCTTTTACAAAGGCGCAATATCGAAACACAACAGCACGGTTGTAGACCGCTATCAGCAGGCAGGCCTTATCATTTTCGGCAAGACCGCAAGCCCCGAATTTGGGGGGACAGGAACCACTGAATCCATTTTGTTTGGGGACACTCACAACCCCTGGGATTTGACTCGCACAACGGGAGGCTCCTCCGGCGGCGCCGCCGCTTCAGTTGCAACAGGAATTCTCCCCATCGCCAACGCCACCGACGGTGGCGGGTCGATTCGAATCCCCGCGTCCTGTTGTGGATTGTTTGGTATGAAGCCCAGCCGTGGACGGGTACCGGCGGGACCAAAAAAATTATCCTCCACTATGAGCGTCATTCACGCAGTGTCTCGCAGCGTTCGAGATAGCGCGGCGTTACTGGACGCCACTGCTGGCCCGGAACCTGGGCAAACCACAATCGCGCCAGCACCACAGCATACGTACCTGGAACAATTACAACGTCCCCCGAGAGCCTTGAGAATCGGCCTCATCACCACACCGGTCACACGCAGCGCAGTACATCCAGAGTGCAGCAAAGCAGCGGACAACGCGGCGAAACTGTGCGAAAGCCTCGGACACTCCGTGGAAAAAATTCGACTCCCTATCGATCCGCGAGAATTTTTTGCCAGCGCTCGAGTGATAATGGGAGCCGGCACAGTGGCGCGAGTGGTAGCTCGGGAGCAGCAGCTCGGCAGGAAGGTGACCAAAGATGACCTCGAACCTATTATCTGGGAACGATATCAGAGCTCAAGAGTTTACTCTGCGGAGCAATTAGATACAGCGGGCCGAGGGTTAGAGAGAGTGTCTCAACAAATGGCATTGCTACAGCGGCAATATGATGTGCTCCTCTCCCCCACACTGGCCACACCCCCAGTTAAACTTGGGAAGCTGAGTTTGAACCAGGAAAACGAGCCCTATGAGAAAGAGGCCCTCAACGTTTCTTCGTTTACGATGTTATACAATGCCACTGGGCAACCCGCGATGTCGGTTCCGCTACATTGGACCCCCGAGGGTCTTCCGGTTGGAGTGATGTTTGCAGGGCGTTATGGTGAGGAAGGCTTGCTGTTTCAATTGGCGGGTCAGCTGGAACAGGCGTCGCCGTGGTTTAACAAACTACCGCCGGTCTAAAAGGCACAGAGTAATCTTTCAAACTAGCCCGCATAGATTAGAGCTGCTCCGCATCACGATAACGCTGCTCCAGCAAATCTTTAACACGATGTGCTTCATCCAAAACTCTCGGGATATTTTTTAAACTGGGTTCAAAGGGTTCCACTGGCGCTGCCATTGGAACATCGCTGCTTTGAGCACGCGGTGGGGCTGGCATCGTGTTTTCTGAATAAGACAAGATCTGTTGCTCTACTTCCGATGAGTTTGCTCCTCGCTGCAGAGCCACTGCTGGATCATCCGTGAAATGCCACTGACCAAACTCATCTTGCCATTTGTAAACTTTCTGCGAAGAGAGCTCGCTGCCATTGAGTATCTCCAGAGTACTCGACAATGCAGGAGATTGAGTCTCGACAGCCTGGGCACCACTTTCCAAAACGGAGTAGAGGGCCTGCGCCCCCTGCTTAGCTTTTCGCTGCAATGCATCGACGCTATTTTTGTCTGGCAGCCAATCCTGATAAGACATTAAAGGCTTGCCATCGGCACCGGGCATAATCATCGGCACGACAAAACCCAGCAGCAGCAAAGGTACAAACAATTTGAGTATTTTCCACTTCAAGCCGCGGGTTTCTCTTCACTAGAACGATGCATCAATGCTGCTCCAACAAATTCTATTCTCGAAAGAGATCTTCACCTCGCGCCCAGGATGCATGAAAACCAAAGGGAACCCTGTGAGGTAATTGCACACGTGCTATTGGACCTTGTGCAATATCGGTGGCATCAAACACCAAGGCCTCGGACTTCCATGTATTGCTGTCCGTTACCAAGGTTATAACATAGCCGTCGTCCTCAGCAGAACTGCGATTACCTCCGACCTTGGGCGCGTACACAGCCTCACTGCCAGATACACCAGAGCCATAATCCCACTGCGTACTCTGCCCCGTATCGTTGTTGTATTTAACAAGACCGGTAAATTTCAGGGTATAACCGCCTTCGTGATGCAGGGGTATATGCTGGTGATAAGAAAACTTGCTCTTTACGCCATGAAAAATAGGATTAGATTTATTGAACTCAGTATTAAGGTCGTCAATATCTCCTTCGCGCACCTCGCCGGTACGCAGATTAAAGCGCCAGCGATAGGCGTTCGCCTCCAAACGCATGTAGGCGAGCATTGACGCTAGCTCTCCCTCACCCGGCTGCACATCAGGCATGGGATTGAGAGAACGGCAACCGTCCATCACAACCCAATCTCCCTCCTCCCAACAATTCGTGGTGTGCAAAATGTAGCACGGCTCACACTCGAACCAACGAACATCGGCTCCATTGCCGCGACGGGGAACAATGCCAAAGCGAGTGGGTAGTTCTGGGTAAAAAGTCACCACGCGATGCTTGTGTCTGCGCAGCACTTCCATGTCGTGGAAAAAAGGTAAGTCATGAAGAACCACGTAATTGCTGGTAAAGCCCATATCATGAGGCAGCCTGGGTCCAGGTAACTCTATGGCTGTTTCCTGCTGTAATACGCCACTAGAGTCAGCGACGCCGAAGCTCATATAAGGCTCTTCATCGCCATAATCAAAAAACAGTAGTTCCCCAGTCTCCCAATCCACTTTGGAGTGAGCCGACATGCGCAATTGATCTCGCCCATCGAGATGGAAGTGACCTTTGGTTTCAAGACTTCGACCGTCTAGGCGATAGGGATGCCCAGCGTTATACCAAAGCGTCATGAGATCGCCGTCGTAACAGAACACATCAGTGTTGGATGTATCCTTCATGCCAAACTGGGAGATATCGTAATCAAAAGGCCCCATCACACCCGGAGAAATTGATTGCCCCTGATCGCGCTCCCCAACCAATGCCGCAGTTTGCACATAGCGATTGCGGTAACTTGCTTTGCCATCTCGAAAGTACACGCCGTGAATCATGCCATCGCCGTCAAAGGGGTGGTGTCGGTTCTTGGGCTCAAACACTGGATTGGGACCATTACGAAAGTAGGCGCCCTCTAAATCTGTGGGTAATTCGCCTTGCACTTCCAGATTTTCAACGCTCATCTCATCGAGCGTTGGAGCGTATATCCCATGAATATAAGGGTTATCCAAACCATAAATCCACGCGGGTGCATCGTCGAAGAGAGAGACCTCGCCCAGACAGTGCTCTACGCTGGGGTATTCCATAAACGTTTTTGTGTGTGCCATCTTACTTGTCTCCAACTTCTATTGAGCCATGCTGACCCATTCTATAATTAACCTATTTAGCGACTTTTTTTGCAGCTAATACGGCTCTACACACAGCGCTCTATCAGCATTGCACTGCCTGCGCCTGCGGCGCCACTGGCAGCAACAATGCCAAGGCGCTGCTCCCGTCGCTCCAGCTCGTCCAGTAATATTCCTGCCATCATCGCGCCGGTAGCACCCATCGGATGGCCCAGTGCGATCACCCCGCCATTAACATTGAGCTTGTCATTGGGAATATCCAAATCTTGCTGACACTTAACCGCCGTGGCCGCAAAGGCCTCGTGTAGTTCAAACACATCGACATCACTTGCCTGAAGTTTCTGCTGTGCCATGAGTTTTTGCGTGGCAACTACACAGCCGGTCAGCACTTGTAATGGGTCATCGCTGGCTGTGACGGCCGCAATAATTCTACCTCTTGGTACAGTGTTCAATTTTCCTGCGAGCGACTCGTCACCCAACAATACCAGTGCAGCCCCATCGGCCATCGCTGGAGAGTTACCCGCAGTGTGAATGTGGCGTATGGATTCGAGCTGGGGATGACCTTGCAATTGCAAAGCATCGACGCCCTTGCCTCCCAGATCTGCAAAGGCCGGTGCAAGAGCTGCTAGCGACTCCGCTGAAGTCTCTATGCGAATACATTCATCGCCCCAGAGGGTTGTTCCAGTAACGGGATTGTCTATGGGAATAATCGATTTGAAATATCCGCTTTGCTGCGCAATGGCCGCTCTTTGCTGGCTCTGTAACGCAACAGCATCTGCCTGCTCTCTAGACACTTCGGACAGAGATGCGATTAAATCCGCGCCACTACCCATCATTAACATTTGACACTGCACCGCAAAAACAGGATCGCCAAAAACGCTCGCCTGGTCGGAGAGCATCGGCACTCGCGACATCATTTCAACGCCGCCTGCCACCACGGCCTGCTCTTGTCCCACCGCAATCTTAAGCGCAGCGAGACTGATAGCTTCTAAGCTGGAAGAACAAAATCGGTTGATCGTCAACCCGCCGATGCTGCTTGGCCAGCCCGCGTAGAGCGTCGAAGTCTTGGCGATATTGCCAGCTTGGTCCCCGTGCTGTGTCACACAACCCAATATCACATCGCCTAATTCACGGGGATTCAGACCCGTTCGGTCTTCCAGGCTATGATAAAGAATTTTTAGCAGATCATGCGGGCGCAGATCATGTAAACCCCCGTTTTTTTTCGCCCTACCACGGGGAGTGCGGATCGCATCGTAAATATAAACGGGTATCACTTACCAACGCCGACCACAAAACTGACGCAGGTTGTCGTACTGCCACCAACATTGAAGGTCATCATATTTTCGGCCTTGGGAATCTGGTAACCACCCGCACGGCCACTAACCTGCCGCGCACAATCGAGTACCATGCGCACGCCTGTCGCGCCCACAGGATGCCCCAGCCCTATCAAACCCCCGCTGGGATTAATGGGGAAATCGCCATCTCTGGTAATCCGCCCCTCTTCTATGGCCTTCCAACTCTCGCCGGGGGCCGTTAAGCCCGCGTGATCTATCGCCATGTACTCGGTCATGCTGAAGCAATCGTGGGTCTCCATGCCGTCGAGGTCTGACACTTGCGAAAACCCTGCTCGCTGGGCTGCCTCAGATAAGGTTGCCTGTGCATGGGGGAACACCAGGGGTTGATCCTTACTCAGCGCTAGCTTGTGCTCAAGCAATATGGGCGCTGATCTGTGACCCCACCCCTTTATTCGCGGCATATCTTGCAAGCTGATTCCCAGCTTACGAGCATGTTCTTTAGCCTTTTCTTCGCTGGCAAGAATAACGCAGGCAGCACCATCGGTAATTTGACCGCAGTCCTGTTTCCGCACCCGGCCTTCAATGACTGGATTGAGCGTATTATGGCAACTAAACGCGCCCTCGGGAAATTGCCACTGACGAGTCTGCGCGCGCAGATTATCTCGGCCATTAGAAAAATTAATCTGCGCAATACGATTGAGGTGATCGGCGTTAATTCCATAACGTTGGTCGTATTCCTGGGTCAGTCGATCGAATAAAAAAGGCCAGGGGAAATCACACTCATCAGGATTGGCCTCTTTCCCATTCCAGGCCGCCGACCCCAAATATTCAGCACCGGTTTTGCCATCGACGTTACGCATTAACTCAAGCCCCAGCACACAGGCTATATCGTAGTGCCCCGCTTCAATGTCGCGCATGGCAGACATCATAGCGATGGAACCAGAAGCACAAGCGGCTTCATGCCTAGAGGTCGGAATAGCGGACAACTCAGGAAATACGTGGCCGAAAAAACCACCGATCAATCCTTGGCCAGCGAACAACTCGCCAACGAAATTACCCACATGTCCCACTTCAATCTGACCGGGGTCTATTTCGGCATTTTCCACAGCCTCTACAAGAGACTCTGAAAACATGTCGTACAGCTCTAATCCCTCGCGCTGCCAATTGCGGGCGAAGTCGGTTTGGCTGCCCCCGAGGATGTAGATGTCTTGAGATTTTTTTAGCATTGCCATTCAAGTTACTCCCACTTTACTTAGCGATATACCAAACCTGTAAAGTGACGACGTTGCCTCACAGCTGCTATATTAGTTACTTGTATAAAGAGACCCTATTATAGGTGAGCACGAGTAACTGGACAAGTCTGTAACCTGGCAAACGCCTTTCAGGGGGAGACGCGCCTTTACAATGAGCACAATACAAGCCCATAGAGCGGACCGAAGAATGAAACTATCAGTAGTGACCCCCTTGTGGCAGGATCGCCCAGCCTCAGAGAATCTAGAAATTGCGATGAATGCCGACCGGATGGGTTTTGGTGAGTTATGGATTGGCGAAATGGCCACCTATGACGCCTTCGCCTTCGCCACAGCCGCTGGTCAGAAAACACAGCAAATTGACTTAACTGTCGGCCCCTTGGCCGTGTCTGCACGAACACCCATGACCATCGCTATGGGAATAGCGTCGGTGGCAGATCTCACAGGGCGCCAAACTAACTTAGCGCTTGGGGCATCGAGCCCAGTAGTGATTGAACAGTGGCACGGCCAGGAACGGTTACGCACCGCCACACATCTTGCTGAAACAGCCCAAATCACCAGAGCGCTGCTCGATGGCAATAAGGTAGAGTTTGAAGGAGAGCTAGCTCGCTGCAAAGGTTATCACTTGCGGCTCGATCCTCCGGGGGGCTCGATAACCATTGCTGCCTTTGGACCTGCTGCGGTTAGAGCGGCGGCAAGACACGCTGATCGTATGGTGTTGAATATGGTGACACCTACCAGTCTTTCGCGCTTACGCAGCCAAATGATAAAAGCGGCCGAGAAAGCGGACCGACCCGCGCCTAGCTTGGCGGTATGGCTATGCTGTGCGCTCGACCCGCAGGCGCAGACCCTGGAACAAATGCTTCGAGCCGTTGTGGGATATCTCGCAGCACCGGGTTACTCTCAAATGATCTCCGAGGCCGGATTTGGGGAGTTGGTCGCTTTCGCCAAAACAAGACCTCACCCGAAAGAACTGCTGGCGGCAATGCCGGAGGAGCTAATGTCAGCCATTGGCCTTGTCGGGTCGGAACGGGAAATCTCGTCTCGGCTGGAAGAATATCAACGCGCTGGTGCAGATGAGATTTGCTTGGTGCCAGCTACCGCTGGGGATCCCGGTGGCCTACGAAGCTTGCACGCAATGAGCAAATACCTGTGACGGGGACTGTCCGTCGTTGCTACCGTTACGCGGTAAGCCCGTGAGCAAATTAATTACCCGTGCCAGTTCAATCAATCGCGCCTTGGATCAAATAGGAGACAAATGGTGTCTACTCATTATCCAAGAGGTTTTCTGGGGCATTAACTCCTTTAACGAAATGATGAATGCAATGGGCGTCTCCAAGGGGGTTCTGTCAAATCGGCTGCAATGGCTGCAGTCACTGGATTGCCTGAGCAAGCATGCAGATAAGAACGGTGGTAGGCGTTTGCGCTATCACTTGACTCACAAATCTGTGGAGCTGTACGACAGCGCGCTGATGGCGATTGCCTGGGAACGTGAATTTTTTAGTGCGCCTGAGCTAGACACTGTCGTATTAACGCACCTCACATGCGGCAAGCAATTTGAACCCGAAATGCGCTGTCGGAATTGTGGTGACGAGGTTCAGATGAATCAGGTGAAATACCGACCGGGCCCTGGGGCTACCTACGATGAGCGCGATAAAAAAGTGCGCCGCCGATCATCAATTTCAGTTTTAGACTCTCCCAGCGACCGCAACCTCTACAAGAACTTGATCCACTTGGTGGGAGATCGCTGGACCGCCAACCTTATCGCACTGGCCTTCCACGGTCTTACACGATTCGATGAGTTTCATGAAGAGCTGCCCGTAGCCACCAATATTTTAGCTGACAGACTGAAGTTTCTAGTGAGCGAAGGCATTTTTAGACCCTCCGCTTATCAGCAAAAGCCTCTCCGTAGCGAATACAAGCTGACAGAGAAAGGCAAAGCACTGTACCCATGGTTTTTATCGCTACAACAATGGGGCGATAAATGGTGTAAAGCACATGGACGTGGCAAACCCGTTAGCCTCAGCCACAAAAGCTGCAAGAAGACCCTGCGTGGCGAAGTCATTTGCAGCGCTTGCGGTGGCAAATTACGAGCACATGATGTGACCTTCGAATAGCCAAGCGACGCCAAATTCAGACTCTAATGTGGTAACTTACGCCCCCGAGTAAACGTTAAGTAATACACAGGTACGCTAAATGGCTCACTTCAAACTTTTTACGACCGGCCTTCTAGCCATGAGTCTCACCCAGACAATTGCCGCCCAAGAAACCAGCCAACTGCTCTTTGGCGACACCCATTTACACACTTCCTATTCGTTTGATGCCTATTTGAACAAAAATCAGACCGCCGACCCCGACACCGCCTACCGTTGGGCCAAGGGCGTACCGGTTATCCATCCCTTCAATAGAGCTAGGGTGCAAATCGGCACACCGCTGGACTTCCTGGTTGTCTCCGATCATGCAGAACTTATGGGAGTGATTAGAGCGCGAAACCTGGGCACTGCAGAACCGGAAGATCTCGGCTTATGGGGCAATCTCAAGGCTTGGTTTGCCGTCACTATGTTGAATCGTTCCATTGAGAGCGGCGATGGGGCGAGTGTATTTAATAGCCTGCTTCCGGTAAGCGCGGAAAACCCCGGTGCTGATCCCGTCGCAGACCCAGCCAATGAGCTACCTGTAGGCACTTTTGGCGACACACTGGCCACCGAGACAACCGCCTGGCATGAAATTGTGGATGCAGCGGAACGCCACAATGCTCCAGGGGAATTCACCACGTTTATAGGCTGGGAGTGGAGTTCAATACCCACCGGAGCAAACTTACACAGAATCATATTTACGCCTGATTCAGGCGCGCTCGCAAAACAGTTCGTCCCCTATGGATCGGACCAAAGTCAGTATCCAGAGGACTTGTGGAGCTGGCTGGAAGAAACCCGCGACCGAACTGGTACGCGCTTTATCGCCATGCCCCACAACTCAAACATATCCAAGGGCTATATGTACGCGGATACCACGTTGAAAGGAGAACCCATCACCGAAGAGTACGCTCGCCGGCGCATGTTATGGGAGCCCGTCTCCGAAATCACCCAAATCAAAGGCGATTCTGAAACCCACCCTGTGGTATCACCGGATGACGAGTTCGCCGATTTCGAAACCTATACCCACTATATCCAACAAGGCAATATGGAGTACGACCCTGGAGCGGCTGATTACGCGCGCTCGGCATTGCGGCTCGGACTAGCGCTTGAGCAAAAAATCGGCGTCAACCCTTACCAGTTTGGAATGATCGGATCGACCGATTCCCACTCTGGGCTCTCCTCCGCCGAAGAAGATAATTTCTGGGGCAAGTTTGCCCGAGATTCCACTCCCGAAACCAAACGCTCTAACAGCAAGATAGGCGGCGGTGATGTCACTGGCTGGAATATGTCAGCGTCGGGTTTGGCGGCTGTGTGGGCCAAAGACAATACGCGGGAGGAGATCTTTTCAGCCTTTCAGCGCAAGGAAGTTTACGCGACAACAGGAACAAGGTTGCAGGTACAGGTATTTGGAGGCTGGGATTTTAGCGACGACAGCCTTGAGACAACCGAGTTTGCCAGCACCGGGTATTCACTGGGCGTTCCCATGGGAGGCAATCTAAGTAAGGCCGGGGACAGCAAAACACCGCAGATGCTAATTCGAGTATTGAAAGATGCTAATGGTGCCAATCTGGATAGAGTCCAAGTTGTTAAAGGTTGGGTTGATTCAAGTGGCGCGCAGCACGAGAAAGTCTACAATGCCGCCTGGTCTGGCGATCGTGAGCTCACTGCTGACGGTAAACTGCCCGAAGTGGGAAGCACGGTGGATTTGACTACTGGCCATTACGAAAACAGTATTGGGGCCGAGGAACTATCAACTCTGTGGACTGACATTGACTTTGACCCACAACAGCCTGCGTTCTACTACGTTCGGGTTCTTGAGATTCCCACCCCCCGGCACTCGCTATACGATGCGCTGGCTTTGACTGCCGATATACCCAAGGAAGGCCCTGCGACACTTCAGGAACGGGCATACACCTCCCCGATCTGGTTCAATCCACAGGTACAGTAGCCAATTGACCAAATTTTGGGCAAAAAAAAGGCGAGACCGTTAAGTCTCGCCTTTTCTTCGCAGGGTAATTAAACCGCTACGATGTTCTCTGCTTGAGGACCTTTCTGGCCCTGAGTAACAGTGAACTCAACTTTCTGGCCTTCGGCCAAAGTCTTGAAACCAGATCCTGTAATGGCGCTGAAGTGTGCAAACACGTCAGGACCAGATTCTTGCTCGATAAAACCAAAACCTTTAGATTCGTTGAACCACTTAACGGTACCGGTAGTTGTAGACATATGTATTTCCTATTTCATTAGTAATTAAAGCCTATTAATTAGGCCATTTTGCTGAAATGTGTAGCTATTACTTATGAAAATCAGGACGAGGTACTATAAATAGAGCGTCGAAAAATTGGGCATAAATAACGATAAGTTGCACTTTCAAGCTGCGTGCATTATATACAGCCAAATTAGGGAGTCAACGTCTAAAAATTCAAGCAATATAGCCCATAAGGGGCAATTCAGCGGGCGTAATCAGTGGGCTTTTCAATTTCGTAGATCGCCTCGGTAATATCATCCAGACGACCCTCTAGTATCGACCGGGCATCATACAAGCCACGGTTGTAGTAAAAGGCCCCTATTTGATCCGAGAAAAAGTCCAGTAGAAACTCAGAATCAAACTGCCCCATTTCCTGATTCAGCTCGTCGGCGAAGTACCGCTGAATCTTGCTCACGATAACTGCTTTTTCTTCCTTTGAAAACTCGATGGTTGCCATTGCTAATTCAACTGTGAGACCGGGCTAAGCGTAAATCGGACAGACTTACGCTGCTACATTGATGGGGCAGAACCGAGAAATCAGGGCTTACTAGCGGTGCTAGTAGTGGTGGTGGTAGCGGCAGCTGGAGCAGTGACGGCACTGGTGGCGGTATTAGCGCTCGTATTGCTGGTACCCAGAGAAATATGTCGCGGGCCCGCTAAACCTTGCTGTCCGCTGACGCCAGTGCGAATCTCGTCTACTTTTCCGCCCGCTTTGAAGAACGCCTTGGTTTGCTCCTCAATCGACTGTGAGGTCTCTACCGATGCCGGCTGTTTCTTCTTCGCAGGTTGCGTCGTCGGCTTTTTTGGCGGCTTTGTCGCGGTTTTTGCTGTCGGCTTGGTTGCCATGAGAGGCCTTTTATTTTCTGAGTGGCCGCGCATTATACACGAAACCGCACTCAATTGCTGGCAGTATGAATGCCAACTCCCCCGCGAGACCGCTTAAGCAGCGAAATGCCATTCTGCTATACTCGCGCCCCCAAATTATCCACCGGACCGACACCAACGTGAGCAAGCAATCCTTCTCCAGCCTAGCACTTCCCCCCGAGCAACTGAGCAATCTGGAAAGCCTCGGCTACAAACATATGACCGAGATCCAGGCAGAAGCCTTGCCGCTGGCACTGTCTGGAAAAGACCTCATCGCTCAGGCAAAGACAGGGTCCGGTAAAACCGCCGCCTTTGCGCTGCCCGTTCTCACCAAGCTCAACCCCCGAGATTTCGGCACCCAGGCGATTGTTCTCTGTCCGACGCGAGAATTGGCGAGTCAAGTATCAGCGGAAATACGCCGTCTAGCGCGCTATCAGCAAAACATCAAAGTCGTCACATTGTGCGGAGGCCAATCAATAGGTCCACAGATAGGCTCACTGGAGCACGGCGCCCACATTGTTGTCGGTACGCCAGGGCGTATCAAGGATCACCTGCGAAAGAAAACGCTAAGCCTGGCGCGGGTAAACACACTTGTTTTAGATGAAGCAGACCGAATGCTCGAGATGGGGTTCATCGATGACATTAAAGTCATCATCGATGAAACCCCAGAAAGCCGGCAAACACTTATGTTTTCGGCCACGTACCCGGATGACATCAATTCCCTGAGCAGCCAATTTCAGCGCTCACCTGTGTCGGTAAACGTAGAATCGGTGCACAGCAATGAACTTATCTCGCAAAAATTCTTCATCTGCAGCAAATCCCGCAAGCTGGAGTCACTTGTTGAGGTGTTGAACGCCTACCATCCCCAAACGGCAGTGGTTTTTTGCAACACCAAGGTCCAGGTCCGAGACGTCACTGACTACTTGTGCCAAACGGGCATAATCGCCAAGGCGATACACGGAGATCTCGAGCAACGAGATCGGGATCAGGTATTGGTCCAGTTCAAGCAGCGAAGTTGCAGCGTATTAGTCGCCACCGACGTGGCGGCCCGTGGGCTGGATATAGAAGATCTTCCGGCGGTGGTGAATTTTGAACTGCCACGCAACACCGAAGTCTATGTGCATCGTATCGGCCGCACAGGAAGAGCAGGCAAAGAAGGTTTGGCGCTGTCGATATTCTCGGATTCCGAACGTTACAAGTTCGATCAGCTTGGCCAATATATGAATCAAACCCTGGAGTTTGAAGCCATCGATTCCCTGCGCAAAACCGGAAAAACCATGCCCCCGCCACTCTTCACCACTCTTTGTATCGCCGGTGGTCGCAAGGACAAGGTGCGCCCGGGCGATATTCTCGGAGCCCTCACAGGAGAGGCCGGCATTGATGGCAAAGCGGTGGGCAAGATCGACGTTCTGGACCGCGCTGCCTTCGTCGCTATTGAAACTTCCTTGGCGGGAAAGGCACTGGGGTGCTTGATCAACGGTCGAATCAAAGGGCGCAAATTTAAAGTTCGGAGGCTGTGATACTCCACAGCGAGGTCGAAGCGACAAATTCACACGAAAATTTGGCGCACGATATTGAAACGTAACAATAAACCCCTATGCTATCGCTCCGCTGGCACAGGGCTTGCAGGACTCCTTGCTGAAAGCTGAAATAGTGGAATACAGCGAGCTTTTTCCTGCATTCCAGTACCATGCCAGTGCAGCGGGCACCGTTTTGAAGCAGGCACTGAGCAAACTTGAACCGCCTCGGGAGGTTGTTGCAATGCAAACCAATGAAGTAGATTCTCAAAGTAGAGTGAGCAGGGCTGTGAGCGACATCGTTGTTGCTGAAATGTTTCTGGTTCAAGCCACTATTGAAAGCGCCAATGTCATCGGCGATAGCATCTCTGAGCTGGGTAAACAGTTTTACTGGAGTGATGAAGACACGCCTCCCAAAGAGCCCATCAAAAACGTATTACTACGCACCCGAGACGAAATCGTTGAATCCTACTCATCGCGTTTTAATTACCTGCGGAAACTGAACAACAGCGACAGCTAATTTTCTTTCTCCTATAATAGCGAGTTGCCCTAGGAGAAAAATATGTCGTTAGGTTCATGGGACCCCGCAGCTGACGCGGCGGCGCAAAATATCCATGTCGAGCCCGCCACACTCGCTCGCTTCATAGCGCTCAGTGAAACCGATAAATTGGATCAACTCGAAGAACTTATAAGCGGCGCTGAAAGCCAGGAACTTTCCGGACTAATGAAACTGGACGCAGATGTTTGGACGGACGCCGCACAAACGCTTTCCGAAGATGAAACCCTTCACTTGCTTCGGTTCTTTGCCATGGCCGAAAACCTGCCCGGCTGGGAAGCGGGTGACCAATCTCCGGTCATTCCACTGGCCAAATCTCTTAGAAAACGCGGCGTACGATTAGATAAAGAGTTACTAAAGTGGCTCAGGTCGGTAAACGACAATCGCTTTCTTCCCTACGGACCACTTTAAACAGGCTCTTTGAGAAGCTACTTAGCTTTTTTAGCGAAAGCTGCCAGTTGCTCCGGAGTTGCCTCAGCTTGATATAGAGTCTTCCACTCACTATAAGGCATCCCGTAGACAAGTTCTCGGGCCTGCTCGTAGTCAATGGCTTCACCGCGCTCTTCCGCAGCTGCCACGTACCACTTTGACAAACAATTGCGGCAAAAACTCGCCAGATTCATGAGCTCTATATTCTGAACATCCTTGCGGCTGTCCAGATGCTCCAACAGGCGGCGAAACACCGCGGCTTCAACTTCAGTATTAGACATAAAAACTCTCTTAGATTGGCATAAACTCGCCGCCGTTTACATCCAGCGCGGCGCCGGTCACTACACTGGCGTAATCGGAAGCAAAAAACATGGCGGCTTTTGCACACTCACCATCGTCCGGAATTACCCCCAGGGGAATATTCTTTGTCACTTCGGCAATCAATTCTGCAGTCGCCTTGCCTGTCGTTTTAGACTGCCATGCGAAATAGCCTTCAACACTAGGCCCCCACATCCAGCCCATATGGCAGCTGTTAACCCGGATATTGTACTGGCCCAATTCCAGTGCCAGGTGCTTTGTCGCCGAACGCAGAGCAGACTTAGAGGCACCATAGCCCCCCTGGGTCGCTAGCGGCTTGTGCTCGACCATGGTGGCTATCATCACAACAGATCCACCGCCGCATTCCTTCATATACGGAACACAGGCCTGGGTCAGATACATAGTGCCGAAAAAATTCACGTCCATCGCTCTGCGCCACCCGTCCATATCGGCATTCTCTATGGGCTCGAAACTACCGGGATCATAAGCGCTATTAAAGAGGACATCGATTCGGCCGAAGGCTTCTGCGGCCTGCTTGGCGAGCGCTAAGCATTGGTCTTTGTGGGAGATATCCGTGGTCACTTTTAATACCTTTGTTCCCAGACCCAGCTCATTTATTTCCTGTTCTGCAATATCCAACTTACTTGCGGTACGAGCGGCCAGCACAACAGCACGCGCGCCTTCCTTCGCGGCGAGTGTAGACAATTCCTGCCCCAGACCAGGACCGATCCCCGACACGATGACAACCTTGTTCTTCAGCAGCATTGATTTACTCCTTTTCACTGTTTAGCCGACTTATTGATGTGACTTATCTATTGGGCTTATCTATACAGCAATGTGACACTGCCGCTGCCGAGCCGGTCGCGCAAACTTTGTATCAACTCGTCGCTGGGAGACACTCTCCACTGTTCACCCAGGCGAATCCTCGCGCGACTACTGGCACCCCCATAAACCAACGCTACGGGGCAAGTTCCACCACTGGCATCACTTAACACTTTTTCCAACTCATTGGTGAAGGGCTCGTCGATCATGTCGTGGCTCAACTCGATGCGCAGCTCGGCTGCATAGTTCTGACGCGCCTGAAGCAGGCTGCGAACTTCCTTAACACGCATCGCAAGCCCGCCGGAATAGTCATCATGGGCTACTGCGCCCTCAACAATAACGATGCTGTCTTTGGACAATAACTCGCGATTTTCATTATAGGCTTCGGCGTACACCGTCACTTCGATTCTGGCACTGCGATCATCCAGGCGCACAATGGCCATGGTATCTCCGCGCTTTGTTTTCATTGTACGGATGTCCACGATCAATCCTGCCAGAACCTGATTGCCCTGCTTATTGGCTCGCAAGTCGGCAATTCGAGTGGGGGCGAATTTCCTTATTTCCTTCTCGTATTCATCGATAGGATGCCCTGTAACATAAAGACCCAGGGTTTCCTTTTCACCCGTTAAACGTTCTTTACCAGACCACTCTCGGGCCTTTCTGAAATCGCTATAGACATCACTAGCGCTGCCGCCGGGAACAACTTCTCCGAACAGGTCTTCGATCCCACTATCGCGATTGCTGGCACTTTGTTCAGCCGCTTTCAATGCGTCATCAACACTGGCCATCAATACCCATCGGGGCACTTCCAGAGAATCTAACGCCCCGGAGCGAATCAGCGCATCTATGGCCCGACGGTTGACTTTACGCGGCTCAGTTCTGGCACAAAAATCAAACAAGTCCGTGAAGTCACCGCCACTTCCTCGAGCGGCCAACATGTTTTCTACCGGCCCTTCGCCAAGCCCCTTGATAGCACCCAGACCGTAAATGATTTCGTTGTTATCGTTGACCGTGAACATGTACTGCCCTTCGTTCACGTCGGGCAGTTTCAAAGCAAGACCCATGGCCCGACACTCTTCTACAAACACTACGATCTTATCGGTGTTTTGCAATTCAGAGCTCATTACCGCCGCCATAAAGGGGGCTGGATAATGGGTCTTCAACCACGCTGTCTGATAAGACACTAGCGCATAGGCGGCTGAGTGTGACTTGTTAAATCCGTAACCGGCGAATTTCTCCACCAGGTCAAAGATCTTCATCGACAACTCTCCGTCGACGCCTCTACCTATAGCCCCATCTTGAAAAATTTCCCGCTGCTTCGCCATCTCCTCTGCTTTTTTCTTACCCATGGCGCGACGCAACATGTCGGCACCGCCGAGAGTGTAGCCAGCAAGCTCCTGGGCGATCTGCATGACCTGTTCCTGGTACAGAATAATGCCGTAAGTCGGTTCGAGAATGGGCTGTAACCACTCGTGCTGGTACTGCGCATCCGGATAGGAAATAGCCTCTCGGCCATGCTTTCGGTTGATGAAATTATCAACCATCCCGGACTGCAATGGGCCCGGGCGGAACAGCGCTACCAACGCAATGATGTCTTCGAAGCAGTCCGGCTGGAGACGCTTAATCAGATCTTTCATACCACGGGATTCAAGCTGAAACACAGCGGTGGTCTCGGCTGATTGCAGGAGCTTGAAAACGGCGGGATCCTCTAGTGGGATATCCAAGATATCCAACGGTGTCTCGCCCAGTTTAGCGCGCTGAACATCAATGTTTTTTACGGCCCAGTCGATAATGGTTAAGGTACGTAAGCCCAGGAAATCGAACTTCACCAGACCCGCTTCTTCCACATCGTCTTTATCATATTGGGTCACGAGGCCACCGCCGGCTTCATCGCAATACAACGGAGAAAAGTCGGTCAGCTGGGAGGGCGCAATAACCACACCCCCCGCATGCTTGCCGACATTTCGGGTAATGCCCTCCAGCTGCTCCGCCATATCCCAGATTTCCTGGGCCTGGTTGTCGTCCGCCAGGAACTGCCGTAGCGGCTCTTCTTGCTCCAGCGCTTTTTTCAGCGTCATTCCCACTTCAAAGGGAATCATTTTTGATAGTTTGTCAGCAAGCCCGTAGGCCTTACCCTGCACTCTGGCCACATCGCGAACAACCGCCTTGGCCGCCATGGTTCCGAAGGTAATAATTTGCGAAACCGCCTCACGTCCATAGGTGTCGGCGACATAACCAATCACCTCATCTCTACGCTCCATACAAAAGTCGACGTCAAAGTCGGGCATGGAGACACGTTCCGGGTTGAGGAAACGCTCAAACAGCAAATCGTACTCCAGGGGATCCAGATCCGTAATTTCCAGCACATAGGCCACGAGTGATCCGGCACCCGACCCCCTGCCCGGGCCAACGGGAATATCCTGTTCCTTAGCCCAGCGAATGAAGTCCATAACGATCAGGAAGTAGCCTGGAAACTCCATCTGAATAATGACGTTTAGTTCGAAATCCAGGCGGTCTATATAGACCTGCCTTTGCTCCTGATAGTCCTGGGCAGTTTCATCCAACAACACCTTGAGACGGGCCTCTAGACCCTCGTGGGAAAGCTGACGAAAATACGCATCCATGGTGAGATTCGGCGGTACCGGATAATCGGGGAGATAGGGCTTGCCCAATTCAAGAACCAAATTACAGCGGCGCGCTATTTCTACCGTGTTAGCCAAAGCTTCCGGAATATCCGCGAACAGCTGCGCCATCTCATCGGCAGATCTTAGGTATTGTTGATCGGTAAAAATTCTGGCTCGTCGAGGGTCGTCAAGTGCCCTGCCCTCGCCGATACACACCCGCGCTTCGTGGGCTTCAAACTCTGAGCTATCGAGAAATCGTACATCGTTGGTGGCGACCACAGGACAGGCCAGTTTTTCAGCGAGATCTACCGCTGCGTGCAAATGAGTTTCGTCGCCGTCACGGCCGGTGCGGTGCAATTCAAGATAGTAACGATCCGGGTAAAGCGCCATCCAGTAGCGCGCTCGGCCCTCCGCGATATCCAACTTTCCAGAGATCAGCGCCTGCCCGACGTCCCCGGCTGCACCCGCTGACATCGCAATGACACCAGCTGAATATTCCTCCAGCCACGCTTTGCGAACAAAGGGAGCGCCCAGGTACTGACCCTCGGTATAGGATTTGGAAATCAATATAGTGAGGTTTCGGTATCCCTCTTCGTCCATCGCCAGTAAGGAGATAGGGTAGGACTGTTCCTCATCATCAGAATCGACAATTTTCAGGTCGACACCAAAAATCGGCTTTATCCCGCTTCTAATGGCAGCTTTGTAAAGCTTCACCAAACCAAAAAAGTTACTGTGGTCGGTGATCGCGACCGCCGGCATATCCAGGTCGACCAGACGTTTGACGAGCGGCTTGATCCTCACCAAGCCATCGATCAAAGAGTATTCGCTGTGAAGCCGAAGATGTACGAAATCTGTCATGCTATAAGACTATTAAAAAACGCCAGATCAGTTTACTCCGCCGACGCCTGTGCTAAAAGATTTTTTACTGGAGCGAAGCTCTTTCGATGCACTGGAGTGACGCCGAGGCGACGCAAAGCCTGCAGGTGACCCGGCGTTGGGTAGCCTTTATGGGCGGCAAAACCATAACCGGGGTATTCAGCGTCCAGGAGGATTAATTCTCCGTCACGTTGCACTTTGGCCAGTATGGACGCCGCTGCGATAGCGGGCACTCTATCATCCCCCTTTACCACCGCCTCAGATTTATAGCCCCAAGAGGGCAGCCGATTACCATCGACCAGGACATAGCCCGGCTGAAGTTTGAGCGCCGCAACCGCCCGATGCATTGCCAATAAGCTCGCCTGTAGTATGTTCATATGGTCTATTTCAGCCACTGACGCTCGGGCCACCGACCAGGCAATCGCCTGTTTTTTAATCAGGACTTCGAGTTCACAGCGCCTCTTCGCACTGAGTTTTTTAGAGTCGCGCAACCCGACAACGGGGTTTCTCGGGTCCAGGATAACCGCCGCAGCAACCACGTCACCGGCTAGAGGGCCGCGACCCACTTCATCGACTCCAGCAATGTACAGCCCGGAGTAGGCACACGTGAAGGTATCGGGATAATGGGACTTCACAGATTTACTCCGCCAACTTTTCTACAATCGCTGCAGCCGAACAATCGCCATAACCAAGGCGCAATTGCCGATGAATTCGGTCAAATTCAGCGATTGTAGAATCTCTATCAGTACCGTCTGTTAACAAAGGCAATAGAGCTGCGGCAACAAGATCTGCGCGAGCTTGACCTTGCAGCAACTCCGGTACCAATTCTCTGTCCGCCAGCACATTGGGAAGTCCAGCGTATTTGGTAGTCACAATTCGGGAGATAATCGCCCAGGAAAGTGCCGCCATTTTATAGGCAATAACCATTGGCCGCTTTAGCAGCAAGGCCTCGAGAGTGGCGGTGCCCGAGGCAAGAAGAACGGCATCAGAAGCTGCCATCGCATCACGGGACTGCCCCTGAATTAAGGTGACAGGAAGATCAGGATTAGCCTGTAAATGCTGTTGGAGCTCGACATAGCGGGCTTCATTAGCCGCCGGCATGATAAACGAGATGTCCGGTATTCTCGCCATTAGTAATCGCGCCGTATTCAGAAATAAAGGCGTTAACATTTTCACTTCACCCGCTCGACTGCCGGGCATAAGGGCAAGGCATTTACCCGTCGGGTAATACCCCAACCTGTCCTTGGCCTCAGCTGTGTCGAGCTGCAGAGGGATTTCATCTGCCAATGGATGTCCGACAAACTCCACAGGAACACCATGCGTGCGGTAAATGTCCACTTCAAAGGGAAACAGAGTCAGCATCAAATCGATACTGCGTTTTATCTTATGAATTCTGCCACCACGCCAGGCCCACACAGAAGGGCTGACAAGATGGACAGTGATAATACCGGCCGTGCGCAGTTTGTATTCCAGACGGAGATTGAAATCGGGAGAATCAATACCAATGAACACATCAGGTGGGTTGGCGAGAAAATGTTGATACACGGTTCGCCTAATGCGCAACAACTCGGGTAGCCGTTTAAGAGGTTCCACAAACCCCATCACTGAGAGTCGATCCATGGGGAACATACTCGTAAGGCCCTGCGCTGCCATTAGCGGGCCGCCAATTCCCTCGACAATCACGTTTTCAAAGCGCGATTTAAGAGCCGCCAGTAAATGAGATCCCAAAATATCCCCGGAGACCTCTCCGGCTAAAATTCCAACACGCAAAGTGCCAGAGGGCATTTAGCGAACGATACCGCGTTCCGAGGCGCGAACACTATCTATGAGGGCCTGAATTTCAGGTGTTTCGAGCAACATTACCTCCAAACGTTCCAGCGCGACGTCAATGGTCAGATTCTGGCGGTAGAGCACTTTGAAAGCTCGTCTCAACTGACTGATCGCGTCAGCGGAAAAACCACGGCGACGCAAACCTTCGGCATTGATCGTTTTAACCTCCGCTGGCGCGCCGCTGACGGTTACGTAGGCCGGCACATCCTTACCGATGGCAGTGCCCATTCCGCTAAAACTGTGGGCACCAATTTTGCAGAATTGATGTACGAGAGTGTAGCCGCTGAGGATGGCCCAATCTCCGATATGAACGTGACCTGCAAGCGCTGTGTTATTCACCAAGATAGTATTGTTTCCAATCACACTGTCGTGCCCGATATGCACATAGGCCATAAACAAATTGTCGTTGCCAATGGTCGTTTCAGATCTGTCCTGAACCGTACCCCGATGAATGGTGACATTCTCTCTGATCGTATTGTTGTCTCCGATCACGAGACGCGTTGGCTCGTCGTTATACTTTAAGTCTGGTGTGTCCTCACCGATACTCGAGAACTGATAAATATGGTTGCCGGCCCCAATAATTGTGGGCCCGCGAATGACAACGTGGGATTCAACCTTGGTGCCCTGGCCCAGTTCCACCTCGGGGCCGATAATCGACCAAGGACCAACACTCACGTCATCGGCCAGCTTGGCCTTGGGGTCAATAATGGCGCGCTCGTCAATCATTTACTACCTGTCTGCACAAAGGATTGTCGCTGATGCACACAGCTTTCCGTCTACGTCGGCACTCACATCAAACTTCCATATGCCCCGCTTCTCAGAGACAATTCTAGCTCGCAGCATTACCCTATCACCAGGCACACAGGGACGTTTAAATCTCAACTTATCTGCGCCAACAAAATAGTAAATCGACCCATCTTCGGGCGTCTTATTCATAGTTTTAAAACCCAAAATACCCGCGGCCTGAGCCATAGCCTCAGTCAATAAAACACCGGGAAATACAGGCTGATCTGGAAAGTGTCCATTAAAAAAAGGCTCATTAACGGTCAGATTTTTGTAGGCAACAATAGATTCAGAAGGAATAAGTTCAACCACCCGATCGACGAGCAAAAAGGGGTAACGATGAGGCAAATACTTACGAATTTCTACGACGTCCATCATCGAGCACGGGCTCCTGAAAAATTAAGGCTTTAAGGGGTTTTCTAACCTGCTAACGCGCCGGTGGATCGCATCTAGCTGAGAAAATCGAACGGCGTTCTTCCTCCACTCTTTACTTTCGGCAATTGCCGTACCCGATGAATAGGACCCTGGCTGTGTGATTGATCTGGTGACCATGGCCTTACCCGTAAAATGCGCGTCATCACAGATTTCAATATGCCCGGCAACACCAACCATTCCGCCGAAGGTGCAATTGGCGCCTATCTTGGTGCTTCCTGCCACTGCACAGCAAGCGGCTATCGCGGTATTTTTGCCGATGCTGCAATTGTGGGCAATGTGAACCTGGTTATCCAGAATCGCTCCATCGGCTATAGTGGTGTGTTCCAAGGCTCCGCGATCAATGGTGGCTCCGCCACCTATTTCCACCTTATCGCCGATACGTACACCACCCAACTGACAGATCTTTACCCACCCATCTGGACTGGGGGCGAAACCAAAGCCGTCGGAACCCAGTTCCGCTTGAGAATGCACGACGCAACGCTCACCCACATGAACATTGTGATAGACGCTTACATGAGGATGTATACGTGTTCCAGCCCCGATTCGAGAATCTTGGCCAATGAAAACTCCCGCGCCAATAGAGACTTCTGCACCAATAAATGCGCCCGACTCGATCACCGCATAGGGGCCTATCGATGCGCTGGTATGCA
Source organism: Cryomorphaceae bacterium (assembly GCA_047612385.1). GTDB lineage: Bacteria > Pseudomonadota > Gammaproteobacteria > Pseudomonadales > Halieaceae > JBALVT01. The sequence goes on from JBLGAR010000033.1 coordinate 32,724, forward strand.
CCTGGGCGTCTGGAGAAACTATCGCAGAGGGATGAATGCCTGGACTGGATTTGGGACTGTTGTCAAAAAGCTGGGTGGCACGCGCGAACGCCAAGTAAGGATCGCTCGCGATCAGACAGCCCACCGGGCACTGTTCAGCAAACTCTTCGCTGAGAATAACCGCCTGTGCGCCTGTTGACGCTAGTTGCGAAAGATACTTCCTTGACGAAAGGAAAGACAACTGACCTTCACCGGCAGTTCCAAGCGGTGCCAACCCAGTGATCACCGCTTCAGCGTCACCTGTGAACTCAAGTTCCAGTTTTTGGGCGAGTTCTCCGAGCGCAATCACTAAGGAGACTTACTCGCTGGGAATCTGATTCAGCTTATCGGTGACCTTAGCGGTTATGCTGTAACCGGCGTCGGCGTGGATGACTGAGTTGCGTTGTAGGAGAAGACCAATACCTTCTGTCGCGATCAGTTCACGCAAGACTTCCTGAACCTTCGGTGACATTTCCTGCAAAATGGCCTGTCCGGCAGCCTGTTCGGCCGACTGAAGCTTACCGGTAACGTGTTCCAGATCCCCTTGTTTGCTAGTCAGCTTTTGTCTAGCTGCCACTTGCTGTTCCTGGCTCATAACAGCCATATCTGTTTTCAGTTTTCTCACCAGCTCGTCAAATTCCTCTTTCAAGCGGTCAAATTCTTTTTTATCGGACTTATAGTCTGCCTCTGCGCGCACATCTGCGAGCCGCTTCTGGGCCTGATCCGTCTGCAAGATGGCTTCTTGCACATTGACCACCGCGATTTTTCCTTGCGCAAACGCCAGCGCAGGCGCCGCCAAAAATACACAGGTTAGGGCTACTTTTAACAATCTAGACACACTTTTCTCCAAACATAATGATAAATAGTAAATTAAAATCCGCGGCCCAGCGTAAACTGGAACGCTTCTTCTCTGTCATCCGGGCCCGCATTCAAGGGCTTGGCTATACTGAAGGTCATCGGCCCGAAGCCGGTGATCCAGGTTACTCCTAGGCCCACAGAATAACGAAATTCGTCGGCATCTACATCAAAACAATTGATTTGTGATTCTGCGCATTCGGTATTGAACACGTTGCCAACATCGATGAAAAAGGCGGAGCGCAACTGGCTCTGATCTTTAATAAATGGCAGCGGGAACAGCAGCTCAGCACTGGCCTCGATCAGAACGTTGCCACCGAAGGGTTCAGGTCTGCGTTGGTTGACGGTGGTTGCGTCTAACTTTCCGGTATTGGGATTATACTCGTATCCAAATAGCGAGTTGTTCGGACCACCAGTGTCAATAGCGTTGCCGTCTTCATCAATTTCAGTCACGGGAGATTCAATGTCATACAATTCTGCAGGCGTACTGCGGGGCCCAAGAGTATTGCTCTCAAAGCCGCGAACTGAACCGAAACCTCCGGCAAAAAAGTGTTCATAAAAGGGAAGCTCTGAAGTGCCACCATAGCCCCCACCGTAACCGAGTTCTGTACGGAAGTGAGCGATCCAGCTTCTGCTAATTGGATAAAATACCTCACCGCGATAATTGAGCTTGTAGAACTCCAGATCGGAAGCCGGCATTGATACTTCAAGTGAGACCGACTGTGAGGCACCACGAGTTGCCATCCTACCCCGGTTGAGTGTCGACTGAGTCCAACTGGATGTAATCGTCCAATTCAGGTATTCGTTGCCATTCTCGTCCAGAAAACCAGTGTCTTCTGGCCTTATAAGATACTCCGGAGGCAAACCGCTTAGAGGCAATAACTCCTCTATAGCGGAGTACGTTCCATCAGCCTGCAGATTACTTTCATAGTAGTTGTTCACACCCTCGAGTAGCCTTGGGCTGGCGACGATTTCCTGCACTGCAAATCGTCCTGCGGTAATTTCAGTATTGGAAACACCAAAACTAAAGCCTAGACGCTCTGTTTCCTTGATCGGGTAGCCGAAGTTAATAGCCCCTCCCAACGTGTCCGTCGTATAGCTGGCGACATTCACTTCGGACAAATCCGTAGAGCGGAAAAAGATATTGAAACCCCGACTGACGCCATCCTCTGTAAAATACGGGTTGGTGTAGCTGAAATTGTATAAATCCTGGTATCTAGACGAGTTCAGGGAAATGCCCACGCGCTTGCCAGTACCCAGAAAGTTGTCCTGCTGGAGGTTGACGCCAAGAATCAGACCCGCATCTTGAGCATAACCAAAACTGGCGCCAATGCTTCCAGAGGATTGCTCCTCTACTTCAAATTCGACATCGATCAGATCATCGTGGCCTGGAACTTCGGGAGTCTCTACGGTGGCCCTGCTAAAGAACCCCAATCGCTCGAGTCGAACCCGAGACTGCTCAATAGCCGAAGCAGACGCCGGCGCGCTTTCCATCTGTCTCATCTCACGGCGCATGACATCATCCGCTGTCTTCAAGTTGCCGGAGAAGTTAATGCGGCGAACATAAGTGCGCTTACCTGGATCGACGAAAAACTTCATCGCAACGGTATTGTTCTCTTCGTCCACTTCAGGAATACCAGTGACTTTGGCAAAGTTATAACCTTCATTGCCCAACCGCCTGGTGAGGTATTCCTCCGAAGAGGTGACGAGCTGTTGCGAGAAAGTCTGACCTTCGGAGATTAGCAAAAAACGTCGTAGATCAGTTTCAGGGAGGACAAGGTCGCCCGACATATCAACCGAGCTAATGGAGAACTTCTCCCCTTCAGTGATATTGGCTGTAATGAAAACCTGTTCTTTATCTGGCGAGACTGAAACCTGTGTGGAGTCAATTCTGAACTGCAAGTAACCGCGATCCTGGTAGTAAGACGTGATGCCTTCCAGGTCGCCGGTCAGTTTTTCGCGTGAGTACTTATCATCGTTTTTGAAAAAGGAGAGCCATCCGGTAGTTTTGAGTGCGAACAGCTCTGAGAGTTCTTCGTTGCTGAATACTTCATTGCCAACAACGTTGATGTGCTTGATGGCGGCGACACTACCCTCATCGACATTGATGTTGACAGAGACGCGGTTACGAGGCTCCGGCAGGACCTCTGTCTCGATACTGGCGTCGTAACGGCCCTGTTGAACGTACTGGCGCTGAAGTTCCAATTGCATCCCTTCCAGGGTCGATCGCTGGAAGACCTTGCCCACTGCCAGACCAGAACCTTTAAGGCCGTCAAGCAGCGCCTCTGTTTCGATGGCCTTGTTACCGTCTATCTCTATTTCACTGATACTGGGACGCTCAACCACGATGACCACCAGAACATTTTCATCGCGCCCTATTTGAATATCATCGAAGTTGCCGGTAGCGAAAAGACTGCGAGCAGCAGCTCGGGTTTGCTGATCATCGACAGCATCTCCTACCGCCAGTGGCATGCTGGCAAATACGCTACCCGCCGAGATTCTCTGCAAACCCTCCACGCGAATGTCGGATATTATAAAACTCTGACCCCAGGCCAACTGTCCCAACATAAGGGGGACAAAAGCAATCAATTTAAGAGTGCGCTTAATCAAAATACACTTAACCACCGGATAATGCCTGCAGCCGAAATATCTGCGTTTCGCTTTAATAACTATAAGTCTTACGTTTATAAATTATTCTTCATACTGTGCGAGTTTCACAAACGAGAAAAGTCGTTGTATAGCGCCAACACCATAATACTCAGCACCATGAACAACCCCAATTGGTAACCCATCATTTGTATTTTTTCAGGTACCGGACGACCGAACAAAAGCTCGAGAGTGTAGTACATCAAATGCCCTCCATCCAAAACGGGAATGGGCAGTAAATTCAAAACTCCCAGACTTATGCTGAGCAAGGCGAGAAAGCTAATATACGCTTCTAAGCCCGACTTGGCCGACGCGGAGGCTACTTTAGCAATGGTGATGGGGCCACTCAAGTTTTTCGGCGAGATTAAGCCCTGAAC
>JBLGAR010000034.1:0-36438 GCA_047612385.1 Cryomorphaceae bacterium
GTTAGTATCGCTGCCATAAATATACCGGTTTTCATGACTTTCCACGTCGCCGGGCCATCGACATCGCGCCGGGCACGCCAAGCGCTGATCCCCGTAATTAAAAAGGCGCTGGTAAGAAAGCAGGCGGTCATCATATGCGCAAAGCGATAGGGGAAGGAGGGATTGAAAATTACCTGCCACCAATCCGCTGCGAAAAACACGCCACTTTCCAGGATATACCCGGCAGGTGTCTGCATCCAGGAGTTTAACGCCAGGATCCAGAACCCAGAGAGGGATGTTCCCACGGCGACTAAGCCAGTTGCTGTTAAATGAATCCGGTTGGAGACTCTGCTCTTCCCGAATAGCATAATTCCGAGAAAAGCGGCCTCCAGGAAGAAGGCGGTTAATACTTCATAACCCAGAAGAGGCCCGGCGATATTCCCAGCCTGCTCCATAAACCCGGGCCAGTTGGTACCAAACTGAAAACTCATGGAAATGCCTGTCACGACACCCAAAGCGAATGTTAAAGCGAAGATTTTTACCCAGAAATAGTAGGCATACTCCCAAGCTTGATCCTGGGAAAGCGTAAATCGAACCCGGAAATACAACAGTATCCAGGCTAATCCAATGGTGATGCTAGGAAACAAGATATGAAAGCTGATGTTTGTTGCAAACTGAATTCGCGCTAAAACAAACGGGTCGAAATCCATTGCGGTTGCCTCCTGTTGACCTCGCCACTATACGGATTTCTCTGGTGGGAGACAGGCCTGATGATATAAATACCCATGGTAATTATTCATCTGTAAAATGAATACAGGGAATATCAGTGTGATATTTTAGGTCCGCAGACTCCTCGCAATATGCGTAGATTATCTTCCATTGCCGCAAGTGGCATTGGCTGTAGTGCCTTAAGAGCGCCTACTTGCTCAGCATCCCCCCGTCCACAATGAGAGTTGTGCCGGTAGTGTAGCTTTCCCCCGCCAGGTAAAAGACGGGATTGATGATTTCCTGTGCGTCCGCAATCCTTTTCATGAGGTTGGCCTCCAGCATACCTGCTTCCATACCGGGGATCGCTTCTATAAGGCCGTCGGTAAGATCCGAGTGAAAGGTCCCGGGAGCAATAGCGTTGACCCGGATATTCAGCGGTGCCCATTCCTGTGCCATTACTTTGGTGAGCGCCTCCAGCGCCGCTTTAGTAGCGGCGTAAAATCCCATAAAGGCAGGGGGTTTGAGTGCCGCCACCGAGATGAAGTTGATGATTGATCCGCCCCCATTTTCCGCCATAGAGGGAACCAGTTTTGACGCCAGGTACCAAGGGCCACGCTGGTTCACCTGATACATTTTGTCGAAGGCTGCTGGAGACAGAGCTTTCAGTTCACCCATAGCAATGTTGATGCCGGCGTTATTGATGAGAATGTCGACCTGTCCATAGTGGGAGATGGCGATCCGCGCAAGTCGATCTAGATCCTCAATACTGCCGGTATTTGCCGCTACGGCGAGCGCATCACCACCATCGGCATTGATGGCGTCTGCCAGGGCTTGGCAAGATTCCAACTTGCGGCTCGCTATAATGACTTTAGCGCCTGACTTGGAGAAGCCCTCTGACAGTGCCTTTCCCAGACCGCGGCTTCCACCCGTTATTAGCACGACTTTATTTTCGAAGTTATACATTGATTGCTGTCCACGTATTTTCATCTTTAGTGAGTCACCAGCGCAGTGTCGTTTAGCTCGGGGCGATGCTCAAGATGTATTTATGCATCGGGATTCAAGTCAGTAAACCACTGCGGTGTTTCGATACAGTACACGGCGATTTCAGTTGATGCCTACCGTATACTGCCGCGCTTATCTAATAAGCCAAATATCAAAAGGAATCACCATGTTACGTTTAGCTGGAAAAGTTGCGATAGTTACCGGGGGGTCACGCGGTATGGGCGAGGCCACTGTTCGTATGCTGGTGGAGCAGGGCGCGAAGGTTTTGATTGGGGATTTGTTGGATGAAGCCGGTGAAGCTTTAGCGGCGGAGCTGGGCGATGCTGCTGTGTATCAGCACATGGATGTTACGCAAAAAATGGATTGGGAAAGCGCTGTAATTACAGCGCAGCGGTTGGGCCCGCTCAATGTGCTGGTTAACAACGCCGCTATTATTTTCCAGAAAACTATTGTGGATACCACCGAAGAAGACTTCATGAAGATCGTGTCCGTCAATCAGCTCGGTGTATTCCTGGGAATGCAGAGCGTCTTTGAAAGCATGAAAACCAACGGAGGGGGATCTATTATCAATGTGTCTTCTATCGATGGATTGATGTCCAAGAACTCACTGGTTGCCTATTCTTCTACTAAATGGGCGGTGCGTGGTATGACGAAAGCCGCCGCCATCGAAATGGGCAAGTTCAAGATCCGCGTCAATAGCGTGCATCCGGGGGGTATTTACACCGCAATGCATGGCTCCGACTTTATCACCGAAGAAGAAGCCAGTAATTTCTACCAGACTCATCCTATCCCCCGTGTTGGCCTCCCAAGAGAAGTGGCTGCTTTGTCGGCGTTTTTAGCCTCAGACGAAGCGACCTATAGTACCGGCAGTGAGTTTGTTGCGGACGGCGGCTGGAGCGCCGGTTTGGTCACGGATTCACTGCCGCAGCTCTAGAGCTGTCCCTTGAACTAGCGCTTGCCAGTGTAATCGATTACATTACGCCTATCTGTAGTAGCGAGGCGCGACGGTGGCGAAAGTCAGGATGGGCATGGTGGGTGGCGGCGAAGGGGCTTTTATCGGAGCCATACATCGTATGGCTGCCTCGATCGATGGCGAGATTGAACTTGTCTGCGGTGCTTTTAGCTCTGACCCCGACACGTCCCAGCGTTCAGGTCTTGCTTTGCACCTGCCAGCTAACAGAGTTTATTCAGATTATCTTGCAATGATGTCTTGCGAAGCGGCGTTGCCCGCAGATCAACGTATGCAGTTTGTCGCCATTGTTACCCCCAATCACATGCACTTTCCGGTCGCTCAGGCAGCGTTAGAGGCGGGCTTTCACGTCCTGTCAGATAAACCCGCAACGGTATCTCTTGAGGAAGCTTTGCAATTGCGCCGCAGGTTGGATGAAACGAATCTACTCTACGGGCTCACACATACTTACACTGGATATCCGCTGGTTAAAGAGGCGAGGGCGCAAGTTCTCGCCGGTGCACTGGGCACAGTGCGAAAAATCGTGGTTGAGTACCCTCAAGGTTGGTTGGCCGATGTTCAGGGCGAGGACAGCAAGCAAGCCGCCTGGCGATTAGATCCAGCTCAAGCTGGCGTCAGCAGCTGCATCGGAGATATTGGTGTCCACGCTGTTAATCTAGCGGAGTATGTCGGCGGGCTCAGTATCAGCGAAATCTGTGCCGACTTATCGTCTTTTGTAGCGGGGCGAGAACTGGATGACGACGGCTCAATACTGCTGCGTTTTGATAATGGCGCGAAAGGCGTATTGATCGCCAGTCAGATTAGCGTGGGTGAAGAAAATGGCATCTCCATTCGCGTCTATGGCGATAAAGGTGGATTGGAATGGCAGCAGCAAGAACCCAACACCCTGTTGATGAAGTGGCCAGACCGGCCGACACAAAGTTTGCGTACAGGCGGCGATTACCTCAGTGATCTGGCCAAGGCCAACACACGAACTCCCATGGGCCACCCGGAAGGATATCTAGAGGCTTTCGCCAATATATATATGGCCTTTATCGGAAAAATAAGAGCACGGGAGAGCGGAGAGTTGCCCTGTAAACGTTCTAGCGATTGTCCGGGAATCAACGAAGCTGTGAGGGGTATGACCTTTATCGAATTGGCGGTAAGCGCCAGTGCGAGCGATGTGAAGTGGCATCCCTTTATTAGCCACTAGTGATAACGAGCCAATTTATTACTGTGTAATAAGCGAGCGTAACTATGTCCAAAATGAAAGGCCCGGGTATTTTCCTAGCGCAGTTTGTGGGCGATAAAGCCCCCTTTGATACCTTGCCTAATATTGCAAAATGGGCCGGAGACTTGGGTTACAAAGGTTTGCAGATGCCTACGCTCGAGCCGGGGCTTATGGATCTTGAGCAGGCCGCTCAAAGTAAGGACTACTGCGACGAGTTGAAGGGTGTTTGCGCGCGCGCCGGTGTTGAGATTTCTGAATTGTCGACCCACCTGCAAGGTCAGCTGGTGGCTGTCCATCCGGCCTATGATGAACAGTTTGATCTCTTTGCACCCAAGCAACTGCGGGGTAACCCGGTTGCACGTCAGGAATGGGCAGTTGCTCAGATGATACTGGCGGCAAAAGCGAGTCAGAATTTGGGCCTCAATGCCCACGCCACTTTTTCAGGTGCATTGCTGTGGCACGCGATGTACCCCTGGCCCCAAAGACCTGAAGGTTTGGTTGAGACCGGTTTTAAGGAGTTGGCCAATCGCTGGCTGCCAGTGTTGAATGCCTTTGACGATGCGGGTGTCGATCTGTGTTATGAGATTCATCCCGGAGAGGACCTGCACGACGGCATCACCTTCGAACGATTTCTAGAGGCGACGGGAAATCATCCACGCTGCCACATTCTTTATGACCCCAGTCATTTCCTGTTGCAACAATTGGACTATCTGCAGTTTATCGATTTCTATCATGAGCGAATAAAAATGTTCCATGTGAAGGATGCAGAATTTAATCGCAATGGTAAAAGCGGTGTTTACGGTGGTTATCAAAATTGGGTAGATCGCCCCGGGCGTTTTCGGTCCCTGGGTGATGGGCAGGTTGATTTCAGCGGTATCTTTAGCCAATTGGCAAAATATGGCTATGAGGGATGGGCTGTTATGGAATGGGAGTGCGCGTTAAAGCATCCCGAAGATGGTGCTCGCGAGGGTGCTCCTTTTATTGAACGCCATATCATTCGCACTACCGATCGGGCCTTTGATGATTTCGCCGGTGGCGATGCAGACGAAGAGACCAATCGCAGAATTCTGGGTTTATAGGGCTGGAGCATGGTCGAAATAACAATAAATGGGCTGGAGATTTATTCATGACAAGCACCGGAATTGATCGGAAGCGTCTTTACTACGTCGGTAACCTATCCATCTTTATGATCGGGCTTGGTTTTGCAGTGCGCGCGAATATTGCGCCCAATTTGCAAGAAGACATTTACAACCAGATCGACCTCGCCAATTCCGCAACGATGGTTGGAGAGGCGATCGGTATTACTTTCACAGGATTTGCGCTGACATTATTGTTCGGCAGCGCACTGGTTGATCTGGTGGGCATGAAGCGAATGCTACTGTTGGCGGCGCTTGGTTACGTTGCCGGCGCGGTCGGCCTACTGTACGCGACTACCATGCCTATTGATGGCGGCGTGCAAACGATGGTGCTGGTGAGCCTTTTGTTCACGGGCCTGGGTTGGGGCGCCGTGGAGGCGGCGTCAAATCCAATGGTGGCGGCTTTGTATCCCGAGGAGAAAACACATCGCATCAATATTTTGCATGCCTGGTGGCCAGCGGGAATCGTCGTTGGAGGTTTATTGGGCGTGGCAATCAGCGAATTTGGACTGCCTTGGGAATTGAACATGCTGGTGCTTTTGATTCCGGCAATTGTTCTGGCCTGGATGGTTGCCAGTTCGGTATTTCCGGTTTCTGAACGCGTTGCCTCAGGCGTAAGCTATAGCGATATGATTGGCGAGTTGCTGCGCAGACCGCTTTTCTGGGTATTTTGGGCGAGTATGTTTTTAGTGGCGACGTCAGAGCTTGCACCTGGAACATGGGTGAATGTTTCCCTGTCAAACACTGTCGGTATGCAGGGCATTTTGCTGTTGGTCTATGTCAGTGCACTGATGTTTGTCATGCGGCATTTTGCCGGGCCAATTGTAAAATTAATCTCTTCGGTAGGCCTGATGTTTGTCAGTTGTATTGCGGCAGGAATCGGGTTGTACGCGTTGAGTATAGCGGATTCTCCACCCACAGCTTTCGCCGCTGCAACTATCTGGGCGATTGGTGTGTGTTTTATGTGGCCAACAATGCTGGCAATAATCGCAGAGCGGTTTCCGCGCGGTGGAGCTTTGGCTATGGGCATGATGGGCTTCGCTGGAGGCGTGGCGATACAGTTCGTGTTGCCTAAAATGGGCGCTATCTACGATACAGCCAAAGCCGAGGCCGCCGGCGGTGCTGAGAAGCTCGTGACCCTGTCGCCCGAGGCAATGCAGGAAGTTGTTCGCTATGCGTCGGTGGAGTCCTTTCAATCAGTAGCCATCGTCCCGCTTTTATTACTGCCCGTTTTTGGAGCGATATGGATCTACGACCGTGCAAAGGGCTAGTGGTGCATCGAGCACTGCGTTCAGCGGTCTGTGTGGAGGCAGGTTTGCATCCATGCCTCTACCGCCTCTGCATGGATTCTCTTTTTAGGCACAACGAAATAGAAGGTTCTGCGCATATCCCGCTTGGGTAGTTTGAGTGGTACAAGATCGCCGTTGGCAAAGTTCTTCTGCAAAACGATCTGTGATAGGCATCCGATCCCTAACCCGGATTCAACCGCATTTTTAATGGCTTCATTGTGTTTGAACTCGAGGTAAATATTGATGTCGGGAAGAAGCCCGGCCAGGGCTTTTTCGAAGGTGTGGCGGGCACCTGAGTCGGCCTCGCGCAGTATCCACATGGCTTCCTTGATGTCTTTGGTCTGCAGCGTTTTTTTCTTGGCCAGAGGATGATTCGCTGCACAAAATACTTGTAGTTCATCGTCTCTCCATGGAATCAGTGTCAGGTTCTTGTTCTGGACCTCTCCCTCTATCATACCGATGTCGACTTCGTAGTTAAGAACCTTGGCGACGACTTCGGGTGTGTTGGCGATATCCAATTGCACATCGGCGTTGGGGTACTGCTCGAGATATCTGGCCAGGTAGCGAGTGGCGAGATGATTTCCAATGGTAAAACTCGCTCCCACCTTTAGGTGTCCAACGTCCTTATGTGTTTTTAGTGATTGATCGAAATTGTAACAATGTGTGAGAAGGTTTTCGGCTTCCTTACGCATAGTTTGGCCAATAGCGTTTAGTGCCAGCTTATTGCTCACACGGTCGAAAAGGCTTACCTCGTAGGTGTGTTCCAAGTTTAAAAGTGCTTCACTGGCCGCTGACTGTGACATATGCAGGCTCTCAGCCGCCTTGGAAATATTTTGAAATTTGGCCACGGCGAGGAAAATTTCCAATTGCCTGAGCGTGAATCGCATGATGCTTTTCCCGAAAAGTTATCTGCTACCGGTAATTCCGATAGCGTCATCCATAATATCCTGATTTACATATGGTTTGATAGTCCGTACTCTTTGCACCGCTTTATATAAATCTACAGGCGTGTTTTTGAGTTGAACGCGACACAAATCGCGCCGTTCACTGGCAAAGGAATTCGAAATGGCTGAGCAAAAGGCAACGAACGTACATTGGCATGAAGGTGATATTACTCGCGATCACAGAACAAAATTGTTGGGTCATAAAGGCGCTACGCTTTGGTTCACCGGCTTGTCCGGTAGTGGCAAAAGCACCATTGCAGTTGAGCTAGAAGGTACGCTCATCGAGATGGGTGTCCTGTCCTATCGTTTGGATGGCGATAACGTGCGCCTGGGTATCAATAGAAATCTGGGCTTTACGGCTGAGGACCGCACTGAAAACATTCGCCGTATCGGTGAAATCGCCAAATTGTTTGTGGATACTGGCGTCGTAGCTCTCAGCAGCTTTATCAGCCCCTATGCGGACGACCGCGATCAGGTGAGAGCCTTGCACGATGCAGCGGGCATGGACTTTATCGAAATATTTGTCGATTGTGCTTTGGAAACAGCGGAGGAACGCGATCCAAAGGGTCTTTACAAGAAGGCCCGAGCGGGAGAAATCAAAAACTTCACCGGTATTGACGACCCTTACGAAGAGCCAAGCAAAGCTGAAATTCATCTTCACTCAGACAAGCAAACCCTAGCCGAAGAAGTTGAAATTATTTTGGCAGTGTTGCGAGAGCGCGGCATTATTGCCGCTTGAACCCATCGAATAACCGGAGATAACGCATGATCAAACCTCATGGATCTGACCAGCTAGATGCCCGCTATGTGGCGGACCAGGCTCGCCGAGAAGCCTTAATCACCGAGGCAGAAGGCCTGCCGTCGCTGTTAATCAACTCTGCCGCCGCCGCAAATGCGGTGATGCTGGGAGCAGGATACTTTAATCCACTCAATGGTTATATGAATCTTACAGACTCCCTGAGCGTTGCCGAGAAGCTTCACACAGTGGACGGTTTATTCTGGCCTGTTCCTATTGTGAACTTAACCGATGAAACCGGCATCGAGCCTAACAGCCGAATCGCACTGTTGGATCCCAACGTAGCAGGCCATCCCGTTATTGCCATCATGGATGTCGATGCGGTTGAGGCCGTCAGCGAAGACCAGATGGATTTTATGGCCGAGAAAATTTTTCGGACACTTGATCCAGCGCATCCCGGTGTCGCTACTTTCAAAGCTCTGGGTCGCACGATGGTTTCAGGGGCAATCGAGGTTCTGAGCCTTTCCTACTTCCAAGCTGATTTTCCAGCGACCTTCCGCACTGCAGTTGAAATCCGCGAGGAAATCGCTGCTAACGGTTGGAATAAAGTCGTAGCCTTCCAAACGCGAAACCCTATGCACCGTGCGCACGAAGAACTGTGTCGTATGGCGATGAATGATCTAGATGCCGACGGAGTATTAATTCACATGCTGCTAGGCAAGCTGAAGCCGGGTGATATTCCGGCCGATGTGCGCGACGCCTCTATCCGTAAAATGGTAGAACTGTATTTCCCAGAAAATACCGTCATGATTACGGGATACGGCTTCGACATGCTTTACGCGGGTCCCCGTGAAGCCGTGCTGCACGCTGTTTTCCGCCAAAATTGTGGTTGCACCCATCTTATTGTCGGTCGTGACCACGCAGGAGTTGGAGATTACTACGGTGGATTCGATGCCCAGGCTATCTTTGATGAAGAAGTCCCCGACGACGCGCTTGAATTGGAAATTTATCGAGCCGATCACACTGCCTTCAGTAAAATACTCGGCAAGGTGGTTATGATGAAAGATGCTCCAGACCACTCCAAGGACGATTTCGTTCTGTTGTCCGGTACCGCAGTTCGTGAGATGTTGGATAAGGGTATTGCACCTCCACCCGAGTTTTCGAGACCTGAAGTCGCGAAGATACTGTCTGACTACTATCAAAGCCTGAACAGCTAGCGCGCGATTTGGACAGCTAGCTCGAGTCAACCTACACTTTTTTAGCCGTCTCCCGACTTGCAAAGCAATCTCGGGGCGGCTCGTATGAATTATCAAGGAGTAAGTAACATGTATGGGAACAGTGAATACAACCGCTGGCGTCGACACCCCTGGCACGGTCTGAAGGCCATACCGAACGAGAACCGCCCTGATATCGTGACGGCGTATATCGAAATTACTCCCAGTGATGTCGTCAAATACGAGATTGATAAAGTTTCGGGCTTCCTGATGGTTGATAGACCGCAGCGAACCACATCCAGCCCCCCGGCATTATACGGTTTTATTCCGCAGACCTACTGTGGTGAGGCTGTTGCGGCTATGTGTGACGATGCAGAGGTAGCGGACGGCGATCCCTTGGATATCTGTGTATTTTCAGAGCGTCTAATAACCAAGTCCGACATTTTACTGAGCGCCAGAGTCGTTGGGGGGATTCAAATGGTCGATGACGGCGAGGCTGACGATAAGATTATCGCGGTACTTGAGGGCGATAATATTTGGGGTGACGTCAATGATATAGCCGATCTTCCGGCTATTAAAACTGAGCGTCTGCAGCACTATTTCTCGACCTATAAAATGATCCCGGGCAAAACTATCGATATCAAGGTAGATCACGTGTACGGCCGTGAAGAAGCCTTGAAAGTCATCGCCGCCTCCATGGCAGATTACGAAGCAGGCTTTGGACATTTGCACGACTGAGCCATTAACCGGGAGCTATGAGCGATGTCTTATTTTGATCTGTTTAATGGGGACGCAGATGGCATCTGCGCCCTTATCCAGCTGCGCAGGGACGAGCCCCGTGAATCGACGCTGGTTACCGGGGTAAAACGAGACATCAATCTGCTCGCCAAAATCGAGGCGAGAGCGGGAGATGAGGTGACTATCCTCGATGTGTCCATGGACAAGAACAGTGCTGCTCTGGAGCGCACGCTCGCCAATGGAGCTCGAGTGTTTTATGTGGATCACCATTTTCCCGGTACGGTTCCCTCTCATCCCAATCTTACTGCGATCATCAATGAGTCGCCTGATACCTGTACGGCAGCCTTGGTCAATGGCCACCTGCGCGGCGCCTATCTTGACTGGGCTGTCACGGGAGCCTTTGGTGATAATCTGAAGGAGACCGCGCGCACACTGGCGAAACCTTTGGGTCTGTCAGAGGTTGATTTGTGTTCTCTTGAAGAGCTGGGAACGTACATTAACTACAACGGGTATGGGCCGACGATAGAAGATCTACATTTCGACCCAAAAGAGCTGTATAGGAAGCTTTATAGCGCCCGTGGCCCCCTGGAGTTTGTTCACACGTCTCCCGATTTCCAAAAGCTAAGTACAGGTTATCGTGAAGATATGGCCATGGCTGAGCGACTTAAGCCCAGCCACCTTAGTGACACTACCGCGGTGTTTTCCCTCCCCGATGAAGCGTGGGCGCGGCGCGTTAGCGGGGTGTATAGCAATGATCTTGCCACTGATAACCCGACACGTGCTCACGCGGTGCTCACCGAAAAGGCCAATGGAAATTATCTGGTTAGCGTGCGTGCCCCTCTGAGCAAAAAAAGTGGAGCGGCAGAATTGTGCATGCAGTTTCCCACCGGTGGGGGTAGGGCGGCGGCGGCTGGGATCAATGATTTACCCGCAGACACATTGGAGGCTTTCGTCGAGGCGTTTGAACTAGCCTACAGGTGATCTTTGATAATACCGTAGAGTTCAGGTCGATTGGCTGCGATCTCGTCGGCACTTAGGCCTTCCAGAGAATGCGGGTACTTTAGCCAGTCTTCGGTTTCGTGCAAATAATAGTCGGGAACTCTATCGGTTTGATTGCGTGTTGGCTTGTAGTAGGGCACAGCGACGCGTATATCGTGAGGCGTATTTAAGCGGGCTTTTTTCTTCAAGTGCTCTATAACCGCATTGATTGTGTGTCCTGTATCAAATACGTCATCCACAATCAGCAGTTTGTCTTCGTGCTGCACCGTCTTGATAAGATAATTCATGCCGTGGATGAGAATTTTGGAATCTCGCCCGTCTATGCCGCTGTAGGAGGAGGTTCGTATAGCGATGTGATCAGTCTTAATTCCCTGATATTCCAGTAGTTCCTGCACCGCAATCCCCATGGGTGTGCCACCACGCCAGATGGCAGTGATAATCGTCGGTTCGAACCCATCCGCCAGGATATCGGCACCGAGCTTGAAGGAGTCTTCCAGCAGCTGCTGTGCCGACAAATAGGTTTTAGTTGTCATAAACGGGGCCAATAGACAGAGCGTTAGTAAGCGCGTGGTTTAACATGCCGGAGACGTAGTATAGTCAGCTCATATCAGATGTGTAGAGGGAAACTTTTGGGAGCGCCGCCAGTGATCGAAAAGCAGTTTGTTGAGGAGGAGTCATTGCTCAATGATTCCTATCGGCTTGCGGTGAAAATATACGAAAGTGGTTTCCGGCCAGACTTCATTGTAGGTGTGTGGCGCGGTGGTTCAACTGTGGGAATCTACGTGCAGGAGTGTCTGCAGTATCTGGGCGTGAAAACCGACCACATCGCCATACGGACCTCGTACCGCGGAATGGATGACTATCTGGCTCGCCTGGAGCGCAACGACGAGATTCGCGTTCACGGCTTGCAGTACTTGATAGAAAACATAAATTATGAAGACTCCCTGCTAATTGTCGATGACGTTTTCGGTACAGGACGCAATGTAGAGGCTGTCATCAATCGCCTGCAATCTAAAACCAAACGCAATATGCCCAAGGATCTCAGATTGGCGGTTCCGTTCTATAAGCCCGCCCGCAATCAGACAGGTCGAGTTCCCGACTACTACCTTCATGAAACTGATAATTGGCTTGTTCTACCCTACGAACTTACCGGTTTGAGCGATGAAGAAATCAGGCAGAACAAGCCCTGGATGTTACCTATTCTCGAACGCTGTAAAGCTGCGAGCTAATATGGGGGCAATTCCCCGCGGTCCTAGAGCGGGCCCCGATGCCTCTTGACAGTAGTTACATATGAAACTAATATGGTTGCAATTGTAACTATATTGGCTGGCGTGTTCGCATATATCGCATTTCAGCACAGGAGCTTCCAATGACAGATGTGCTTGACAACCCGATGGGCCTAGACGGTTTTGAATTTGTAGAGTTTGCCTCGCCTAAAAAGGGTGTTCTCGAGCCTGTGTTCGAGTTGCTGGGATTTACACTGGTTGCGAAGCATCGCAGCAAGGCAGCAGTGCTGTACCGGCAGGGCGGTATCAATTTTATCATCAACAATGAACCGAATAGCTACGCGGCTTATTTTGCCGAAGAACACGGTCCATCTGCTTGCGGTATGGCTTTTCGCGTGAAGGACTCTCGCCGCGCCTATGCACGAGCCTTGGAACTCGGCGCACAGCCTATCAATATTCCCACCGGGCCCATGGAACTTCGTTTACCCGCGATCAAAGGTATTGGCGGCGCGCCCCTATACTTGATTGATCGTTATGAGGAAGGTGCCTCAATCTACGACATCGATTTTGAATTCATCGAAGGTGTTGATCGACATCCGCAAGGCTGTGGACTGAAAACGATTGACCATCTCACTCACAATGTTTACCGCGGGCGAATGTCTTATTGGGCGGGCTTCTATGAGAAGATCTTTAATTTTAGAGAGGTTCGCTTTTTCGATATCAAGGGCGAGTACACAGGTCTCACATCAAAGGCTATGTCGGCGCCGGATGGGTTGATAAGAATTCCTTTAAATGAAGAAGCGTCTGAGACAACCGGCCAGATTGAAGAGTTTCTGATGGCTTACAACGGCGAGGGAATTCAGCATATCGCCTTCGAGAGCGAGGATATTGTGGCCAGTTGGGACAAGTTAAAGGCGCGCGGTGTGCCCTTCATGAAAGCTCCACCGGACACCTATTATGAAATGCTGAATGAACGGCTACCGGGACATGGTGAACCAGTGGATCAGCTTCAGCCTCGCGGCATCTTACTGGATGGATCAACCGAGGGCGGAGATGCGCGTCTTCTGCTGCAGATATTCTCCGATACCTTGATAGGCCCGGTATTTTTTGAGTTTATTCAGCGCAAACGCGACGAAGGCTTTGGTGAGGGTAATTTTAAGGCTCTGTTCGAGTCGATTGAACGAGATCAGATTGAGCGCGGCGTGATTGCGGCAAAAGGTGCTTGAGGGGTAGTGTATGAATATTAAGCGAATACATCATGTTGCCTACCGGTGTAACAACGCCAAGGAAACGGTGGAGTTTTACCAGCGGGTTATGGGCATGGATTTTCAGCTGGCGATTGCCGAAGATCTGGTTCCCTCCACTCAGGCTCCGGACCCCTACATGCATATTTTTCTGGATGCCGGCATGGGCAACGTACTCGCTTTTTTTGAAATTCCCAACTCACCGCCGATGGGTAGAGACCCCAACACCCCGGAATGGGTGCAGCATATCGCTTTTGAAGTAGAAGGTATGGATGCCTTATTAGCGGCCAAAGCCAAAGCCGAGGCCGAGGGACTAGAAGTGCTGGGACCCACCAATCACGGTATTTTTAAGTCGATTTACTTTTTTGATCCCAATGGGCATCGGCTCGAGTTGGCGGCGAATACCGCTGAGCCGGGCATGTTGGAACGCCTGCGCGAAGTGGCGCCGGCGATGATAGAAGAGTGGGATGAAACCAAGAAGGCTCCGAAGCATGCCGCCTGGTTACATGAAAAGGTGCTGATGGAGGATTAATTCCTCAAGTGCAAATCCTGTCAGGTCACCTCGCGCAAGGCGTTTTCCAACTCGTCAATGGTTATCGGTTTGGTGACAAAGCCGTTCATTCCATTTTTTAAGCAATTGTCTTTGTCTTGCTCGGACGCGTGGGCGGTCAGTGCGATGATAGGGATGTAGTTTGGGAGTCTCATCGAATTTTCCTGAGCTCTTATTCTTGTTGTCGCTTCAAAACCATCCACAAATGGCATCGCCAGATCCATGAGTATTGCGTCGTAGGTATGCTTGGTTCACAGTTCTACCGCCTCTTCACCGTGATGCGCCAGATCACTGCTGCACCGAGCTCATTTAACATGGCCTGGCAAATTAACTGGTTTACCGGATTATCTTCGGCAACCAAAACATGGAGATTAAGCGTACCGGTGGCAATATAGGCTGGTTTTACACAGTCCTCTTTTGGTTGTAAGGCCTCTCGATAGAGGAGAGTGAACCAAAACCGTGCGCCTACTCCCGGGTTGCTTTCGACACCAATCTCTCCGCCCATTGACTCCACCAGGCTTCTCGAAATGGCCAGACCGAGCCCCGTTCCCTGGTGTTCTCTGGTAGTTGAATAACCTGCCCGCACAAAAGGGTTGAAGATAGTGTCGAAATCTCGGGAGCGGTACCGGGCCCTGTGTCGACGACTTCAAGTTGCAGCAGGTTCTGAGAATTTAGGGAAATTGATAGTTTGACCGACCCTTGTTCGGTAAATTTCAGCGCATTGCCGAACAAGTTAATCAATACCTGGCGCAAATGCTCTAGATCTACGGCGATCCATTTTGGGCCATCGCAGAGCCTCTATCATCCAATCTTCTTTGACATAGTGATGGTTAACCATGCCCGCTGGCTGTTCCTGAGCGTATTTCTCTCACGTTTCCCGTGGTAGCCATTCACCTGTCGCAACCCATTGGACATCTTCATAGCCGATATCAAAAATTGCCCGCGCAGTTTCTGCGCCGAAACACGTCCGCAGAAATTGCTGTGCCACCTGCAGCATAAGAGAGGGTTTCTGTGGTGATGTTTGCACCCACGGAATTGGCGTTATCAGTCATTTGCAGCCAGTGGCCCATGTTGCCCATAGCACTGTGGGTTATGTGGCATACCAGCAGTGGCGCGCTGGTTTCCTCGGCCAGCTCGATGACCTCGACCAGCCCCGCCGGATCACCAGCCATGCCCCGCCTGACGTGAACATAGATGGGCACTTGTCGAAAACCCGCTACCTCGAACAGCATTTTTAGCTCGGCATCTGAAACGGCGAAGGTCATGTAATCGAGAACGACACCGATACCCAGACCACCATTATCCAGGCCCTGATTGATGAGCACGCGCATAGTCTCAATTTGCTCAGGGCTGGCCTGCTTTATCCAGGCATCGCCACCGGGCTTTGCCGGTTTTTGTCCTGAGAACAGATAGGGCTGGTCGACACCTTCGATGACTTTGATACGTATTGCGAAGTGCCCGACTGAAGAACCGTAGTTTAGCGCAGCGCCTCCTCTGAAATGCTCACCATAAAAAGCGACCGGAAAAGCGCCTGCCTCTAGATCCAGTGCCGTTGTAACGCCATCGAGTAGGTTCATATGCTGGCCAAGCAGGGTGGGTGTGAATATCAACGAAGCCTGGCGCAACTACGAGTCCATGAGCGTCAATAATGTGCTTACCATCCAATGGGGATGTCGAGATGGTTTCAATCGTACCGCTGTTGACGCCTAGGTGTCGTATGGCATCTAACCGCGTCTGGGGGTCGATCACTCTGCCATTAGCAATGACAAGATCGTAGTCTTTGGCACCTACAGATTGGCCGAACAGCGAACAGCGAACAGATGAATGTGAGCATGAGCACTAGGCGGCGCATGTTTATTTCCTTACAGCTTATAACGTGGGCTTAGGCTCCAACCAATTGCGGAATGACAATCGACGTGCCGGGTTGAAGTTTGTCGAGATTTAAATCTGGATTGTATTGGCGCAGTAGCCACATGGGTATTTTGAACTGCTGGCGAGTGAGCAACCACAGGGACTCTCCCCGCGCGATCACGTGGGTTTTGGTCTCATGGATTTGCCAAACCATAAAAAAGTTTTGTTGCAAGTCAGATTGATAGGCCAGGCGCCGACGCTCAAACTCCTCGGGTTTTATTCTTGAGAAGTCCAGCTTGAGGCGGTGGCCGATAACAAGTGGCCGGCCATAGGGCATACCGTTGAGCCGCCGCAAACCACTGGCGCGCAGATCCAGCCATTCAGCATAGTGACCCAACGTCTCCGTTGCCTGAATCTCGATCGTATCGTCAGCTGTGACGGTGTAGTCGCTGGGATCGGCGAGTATACCGATGGGGTCGGATTCAGATATTGTATCGATCGGTGGATCATCAATAGCAGATGCCTGAAGTTCGATAGTAGGTTTCGACACTGGAGCTTGCTGGGTTTGCGCAACAATGGCCGTATTGACCTCGGCGGTTGTAATAGCGCCTTCCAGTGGCAGGCGCAGTACCTGTCCCACGCGTATTTGATAGCGTCTGTTAAGGCCGTTCATAGCCACCACATCCCGCGCGCTATGGCCGTAGCGCGAGGCAATTTCAGAGACGGTATCTCCGGGAACCACTTTGTGGAACACATCCAGTGTTTGCTCGGCGAACTGTTTGTCCGAAGGAATACTCGCCAGCAAGTCCTTTACTGCTTTAGTTTTATCTCGCGAGGGGACGCGCATCATAAAGCCTTTCGGTATGTGTTTTTTCCCTATCCACACCGGGTCCAACAGGGAGCGATTGTGACGCTTGAGTTCGTCGATGTCGGTATTAAACGCCTCCGAAATTGCGGCTGCCGAGATGTAATTTGGTATTTCTACGGCGGTATACGCCGCTGCAGCTCGTTTGTCTACCGGGCCGAAATAACGCTTGGGGTGACTGCTCACCTCAAGCGCCGCCAGAAATGAAACGTAAAAGTTTCGCGAGGCAAATCCAAATGCCCGTCCTTTATAATCTCGCACGATGGTAGCGATATCTGAGGTCCCGAGGGTTTTCTTAGCTCGCCTCACTCCGGCTGCGCCATGATTGTAAGCGGTGAGCGCCAGGGGCCAACTGCCTGTGAGCTGTAAGTTGTGTTGTAGTAACTGTGCTGCTGCCACCGTGGATGCGAAGGGATCCATACGCTCGTCTAATACATAATCGATATGTAGATAGCGCCTGCCGGTTGAGCGAGTGAATTGCCAGATACCCGCAGCACCCGCGCTGGAGTAGGCATTGAGATTAAAGGAAGACTCTACGTGGGGCAGTGCAGCGAGCTCTAACGGTAGGTCGTGCTCAGACATGACCCTCTCAATGTAGTCGTGCCATTCGCCCGAGCGCGTTATGCCATCGCGAAATCGGTCGGATTGTCCGCGCTGAAACCTGAGGTCTTTTGCGGCGCGGCGCAATTCAGAGGCGCTAATCTGGGACCCCAAAAGTTGCAGTAATTTTTTCTCTTGCTCAGTGGCAGTGAGGCGATTGTCGGCCAAATTATTCAGCATCTGGGAAAGGCGAATTTTCGCATTCTTGATTTGCTTGTTATCGGCTGTTCGGCGGCCCGTTAAATTCAGGGTTTCATAGACCACGCCAAGCTTGCTGGCATCGTGGATAAAACCACTGTTGGTATCGATTTGCGTATAGACGCGAACCCAGAAGGCAACATCGGCTTCTAGTTCGGCGGGAAGTGGAAATAGACTATTTGCCCGGCTCGGTTGAGTGATCACGAGGGTGCAGGCGAGCAGCAAAACACCTGAGAAAAGTTGAAACATAGTTGAAGATCTGTCCATTAAAACTCCTGGCAGCTATGTGCTCTGCGTGTGGAGCCCATGCCGCCCTATACTGGTTACGCTGTGTTATCGGTTATCGGGGCTATCGGCTATCGTCGTGCGGTGTAAGAGTCGGTCATGCCCCTCATAGCCCCCTGTCGCCCGGTGTAGAACCGAGCGGTTGTCCCACATCAATAACATGTTTTTTTGCCACTGGTGGTGATATTGAAACTCTGGTCTCGTCTGCCACTCGTGCAGTTCTACCAACAGATCTACCGCTTCGACCTCAGACATGCCCTCAATACCCACGATATAGCCAAAACAGCCGTAGATAACGGGTTGTCCGGTTTCTGGATGCTCTCTAATAATGGGGTGCAATTGAGTGGCATTGGCCGATTCCGAGGGCTTGATCTCCATGCTGCGATCGCTGTCCTGATCTTCCTGGCCGTACATACCATCGGGAGAATAGGCCGCTTTAGCGGAGTGAATGGCTATTTTACCTTCCAGTTTCTCTCGCAATGCCGCTGGAATCTCATCCAGTGCCTTGTGCTGATTATTGAACCAGGTGTCGCCGCCTACGGGGGGTATGGTTATGCCAAAAAGACAGGTGGCAGCCGGTGGTACCTCCTGAAAACTCCAGTCGGTATGCCAGTTCTCGGCAAACAGTGGTGCTACTTCACTCGCGGAGCGCTGTACCGCAATAATGTGCTCCCGACCCTCAATGGCTGCGATGAAGGGATCGTCACCAAAGTCTCCGAAATATTGAGAAAACCTTTCGAGATCATCGTCCGACATTGTTTGATCTGGAAATGCGATGACGTGGTGCTCGAGCCAGGCAGCACGAATATCCGCGATTTCTGCTGGATCTAGCGGCTGCGTAAGATCGACACCGGATACTGAGGCGCCGCAGGCCTGGCCGCTGGGGATAATATTTATTGTCATTGGATTGCACCTGTTGAACCAAGTGGAATACTGGTGCTTTTCACACTGTTTGGCAATTGTAGATTTGCAGCCTCGTAACTGCTAACGGAAAAATTATAGTAGAACTACTGCGACGGAAACGATGACAATTAGGGCCACGCCTACCGCGGCTAGTATGTTAAATTTCTTGGCGCCAGTTTCATCACTCTCGACTGGGTAGTCTAAGTCATCTTGCGCAGCAGATCGGTGATCCGATAGCGTGCTTGCGAGTTGTTTGTACTTTTCAACGATGACCCCACATTCCGCGCAGGCGTCCGCCTGTTCCTGTTGTGTCCTGCACTTTGGGCAAATCATTGAGCTCGTAGTTTTGCACTTAGCGATTTCCACCATTTGCATTTCTGCCATAGGTTTCTTGGGTGCTACGCCAATGATGGATAGCTCTGGTGCCTGTTTTGGTTCGATATCGACGATGGCTAACTCTACGGGCGTAGGGGACTCCTCTTTCGTAACTATGGGTTCGGCCGGCTCAGGTTCGTCCGGATCAGGTTCGTCCGGAATGGGCTCTGCCGGCTTGCTGGGTCTCATGTCTGCTACAGACAATTCAACTGAAGTTTTCGGAACAGCTTCCTCAGCTTGCTGTGGCAGAAGATCCGAAATGATCCCGATCGCAGTGAGGGCATCTTCATAAGCTTTAGCCTGCTTCTCCCCAAGGTCTTTGCGCAGTACGCGGCGCTTGCCCTGAAAGTAAGGTTCGCTTTTCTCAACCGTCGTTTTAAACAGTTCAGCAAATTCAGCTTTGGCCTCGTCAATGTTGTGCCCCGGACCAATTTCTCCGCTCATTACCACTGTAAATTTTTGAGCATCACCCATTTCTTTGTTCCCCACACTTGTCCTATTTGCCCGGATAATTGAATTGGCACAGTGTATTGGTCTAGCGCGCTATGCCCCTATGTCCAGCTAGGCCATTATAGGAAGCTGTATGGGGGTTCGACGAATAAAACATGTCAAAATTGCTGACGAGTACCGGTCTTTTTTTGGCAGGATGTAAATTTGTACTCGATATTGTCGACTGGTTCACAAAAGGCAACACCCATCAGAGAAATGTTGCAATTGTTCTGGGGGAATCTGCGGGATTACCGACAATAGGCCGAACGTTACAAAATATAGCCGCTACACTGTATTGACATAGGCAGGTACTAGCGGCAGCCAACCTAATGGATAACTATAGCGGTGGAAGTTTTAAGTACAGACAGCCTTGAGAAGAGGATCTTTAGTATCGTCGTCCTGCTCGCGGCTATTATGGGCTTTTTGGCGGGGCTGATAAATATTTTCAGCGGGAATCCCATGCGGGAGATCTTTCTTTGCCTGGCTCTGTTGCTAGTGGGTGTGGTGTTTTATACAGCGTCGGTAAGATTCGATCGCGATAAGTATCTTAGAATTCCCCTAATCCTTATTATTCTTGCGATTGCAGGCGTCGCTTGGATCACCAACCAAGGTTCCCAGGGAGATGTGCCCTTCTTTGTATTCCTTTTGTTTGCTCTGTGTCTGATCATTTTTCGAAGTCCTTACAATTTCATTCTCCTGGTCGTTTACAGCGCCACGCTAATGGGCTTGCTGTTGCTGGAGTACATTATTCCTTCTGCTATCGACCCTTACTCAAGTGAGCAACATCGCGCGCTCGATGTGGCACTCAATCTCTTTATTTGTCTGGCAATATCAACGACGTTGTCTTATCTCGTAGTTCAGGAATACAAAAAAGAGAGAATTCTAAACGACATTCTTCACAAACAGACGCTCAAAGACAAGTCCGCCCTGGAGCAAGCCATGGCAGATATAAAACTCTTGGAAGGTATTCTCTCGGTTTGCAGCTTTTGTAAGAAAATTCGCGATGATAATAACGAATGGAATAAGATGGAAACCTACATCAGCAAGCATTCAGGCGTCGAATTTAGTCACGGGCTATGCCCAGATTGCGGAAAGGAGCACTATCCAGATTACCTTAAGTAGCCCTAGGTGGTTCTAGGTGTTGTTGCAGTCGCATCATTTTGACAATTCCAGCAAAGTTCGAACGATGCGTCGTTTGTCTCAGCGCAAAAAACGCAAACCCATTCAGCATCGCTTTCTTTACTTAGTGCACCGTTGATCACCTCGCAGGCTTTGTCGTAATCGGAATCCTTAGGGAGCCAAAGTTCCACCCAGGAGTCGAAGGGCGAGACTTCGCCGATCGCACTGGAGGCGAATTCGTTTTTGACGATGATATCGAAATCATTGGCTTCGAGGATGTTCTTCGCGTTGGCCACGAAAAAGCGATTTTCGTGGGTGTAAATCATTTTCATTACTGTGCTCTTAGGCTCGTACTTTCAATGTTCGGCTCGGTTCTAATAAAGTAGCTAATTGAGTAGTTCAATTGCTTTGGCGAGAACAGCTTTTGCATCAACTCTTGTTTTAAAACCTTCGACAAAGATTTTACCGACCACTTCCGAATCGGGATTGATAATGAACACTCCAGGGTGCGGTATTCCGTAGGCGCCATCACCAGGCTGATACTGTTCATTTAAGATGCCCAGAGCTTTAACCGTAGTGGCTTCAACGTCAGATATAAAGGGATAGCCTATGCTGTTTTTGTCGATAAAAGCTTGCTGTAAATCGGGTGCGTCATAAGTGAGCGCAACTACGCCGATTCCCGCGTCCTGAAAGTCTTTTTGATACTGTTGCAATTGCACGAATTGCGCCATGCAGAAGGGTCACCAATCCGCAGAGCGATTAGTGATAAATATCATGCCTGTATCGGATATAAATTCATTGATACTGGTGATTTCCCTACCCTGGTAAACGGCTTTTATGGCTGGGAAATTGCCGCCAATTGCCAGGCCTGGGTCGAATGAGTCGGTGTCACCGGCGATGAACATCTCCTCCGTGATCATTCCCATGAGTTGGTCTTTGAAGAGGAAGGCGCTGCCTACAACCAACACGAGAAGTGAGACAACTGTGGCGAGAATTTTCTTGATCATGAGTCGAGTGTACACCTGGGAGCAACCGAATAAAACTGGCTCGATGTTTCAGGCGGGTGATAATTGCACCTTTTAGCCGCTACACTATTCCCTGGCTACGCCTCCTTATTGTTTTTGAAAGCAGCGGCTGGAGAATCGCATCAAACGAATATTCACAAAGATCTATGAAGCAGTGATAAATCCTCCTGCGGATGAGGACTTGGAGAAGGCGTGGCAGCTATCGCACAATCCGCTACCTACCCTTTGGTTACTGGGTAAAACCGGGGCGGGCAAGTCATCTATCGTACAGCAAATGACAGGGCAGACCGCTGCAGAGATTGGCAACGGCTTCATGCCCTGCACAGTGGACTCCAGGCGCTACGATTTTCCGTTAGAGCAGCCTATTCTGCGATTTATGGACACCCGGGGTTTGGGGGAGGCCAGCTACGATCCCGCTGCGGATATCGCGGCGCTGGGTAAAACCAGTCAGGCTTTATTGATAGTAATGCGACTCCTCGATGGTGAGCATAGTGCAGTCCTCGATGCACTACACCAAATACGCCGCTTGCCTAGCGCTATACAGCGCGATCATGCAATGGTGGTTTACACCGCAGGCGGAGAAATTGATAACGACCATGATCTTGCGCGAGCAATAGCCCAGAAACAGGCATTGATTGAGGAGGCCTGGGGCCGAGCCCTCGAGCATGTTGTGGTTGATTTTTCTGAACTTGCAGACGGTGATGGTCTGGACAATCGGGGCGCCGAGCAGCTCAATGAGATGATCGTCGAAAAATTACCTGAACTGAGCCTGTGGCTTTTAAAAACAGCCCATGCAGACACCGAGCAATCCAACTATCTCCAGTTGCGCTCTGAAGTCTTGTGGTATGCCAGTGCGGCAGCAACAAGTGACACGATTCCAGCGGTCGGTCTTGTGAGCGTGCCTGGTATACAGGGGAAAATGCTACACAGTCTCGCTCAGCATTACGGTATCGCGTGGAGTAAGAGAAACTTTTCTGAATTTACCGCCGCGCTGGGCACCAGTTTAGCTCTGCGCTACGCCATCAGCCTGGTGGGAAGACAGCTGGCGAAGTTGCTGCCCGGTGTGGGGCAGGTGGCGGGGTCTGCGCTCGCTTTTACCCTAAGCTATGCTAGCACCTATGCCATCGGCAGAGCGGCGTGTAGTTATCTGTATCATCAGAAGACAAATACTCCGCTGGATGATGACGCGCTAAAGGAGGTCTATCAAAATGCGATCGCAGAAGGTAAAGCTGCCGGAGAGGATATGAAGGGGCAAAGTCAGAAATGATTCAGTTCGTCAGAACAATGCTCACACAAAGAACAACACAGTTTTATTTCTTTGCTGTGTTGAGTATTTTCTTACCCTTTTTGGCTCTTGTTATATTGGGCCTTGCTTACTTGTGGGTAAATGACGGGTTTTTATGGTTTGGTCTGGGTGTGCTGGGTCTCGCCTGCGTTACCACCACGCTGCGTTATCTACTCTGGCGTGAAACAAGTAGAAGCGATGGTGGTATAGATTGTGAAGTAAATGGCGAAGAAAGCCGAGTCATCCATTTAGAACCCACACTAGACTGGTCAGATCACGACAATCAGGTGTGGGATGCCTGCCTTGAGAATATTGCGCAGCAAAAACTCTCGGCGCTAGATTGGGATCAGGTACCAGATACAATGCTGTCTCAGCTCAAATTTGTCGCGCGCACCTACAACGCTAATGACCCCAAGGCAGAATATGGCTTCACGATTCCAGAATTGATGCTAATGCTGGAAGTGTGCAGTCGAGAATACCGGGCCCTGGTTATTCAGAACATCCCATTCTCACAAGACATGAAGCTGTCCACGGCGATGAGCTGGTCACGCAAAAGCACGGCCACTTACGAGCTGTATAAAAAATACTCTCCCGTGTTAGATGTGCTCCGGGCAGTGTTGTCGGGAGGTTCCAGTATTCCTGGCAGAATTGCAGGGGGCTTGCTGTCTGAAGTTGGCAGTGGGTTTACCGATCATATGCAGAAAAATCTGAAACAAATGCTATTCGAACAGATCTCTCAGGTTGCTATTGATTTATACAGTGGCCGATTGAAATTATCCGAGGGCGAGTTAAAGGCCTATCGAGTTACCGTTAGCGAGGCAGAAGAAGCGGTGACTCGACCTTTGTCCATATTGGTCGTAGGGCAGATAAATGCAGGCAAGTCATCACTGGTGAATGCGCTAAAACAAGATAGTGTGGCGGGGGTGGATGTGCTGCCTGCAACCGATGGCTTTCATCGGTATCGATTTGCGCTGTCGGAGCAAGTGGACATCTATCTAACCGATACGCCGGGCTTGGATGGTAGCGAAAAGACCACCGTCGAACTGTTGAAGCATGCGGTTAAAGCGGATTTGATATTGTGGTTAAGCCAGGCCAATCAACCTGCAAAGGCCTTGGATATAGCACTGCTGAAAGAGTGGGATGACTATTTTTCGAATAACCTGGGTAGGAAGAAACCGCCTGTGCTGCTAATAACTACGCATAACGATGTACTGAAGCCCCAGCATGAATGGGACCCACCCTATGATCTTTCCGATACGGAAAACACGAAAGTAAAGACAATCGTCGCAGCAGCGGCTTATACCCGCGAAGCGCTCGGTTTTTCTAACACCGCTACGGTTATCCCCGTCGCCTTAAAGCCGGGCACCGATCCGTACAATATTGATTCACTGCGTGAGGTGTTGACGGCGTTGTGCTCGGAGGCCAGAGCAGCGCAGCTTAATCGTGAGCGCCTTGAAGCTGCCGAGACTGCGCCAGTTATTCGTCGAGCCCTGTCTCAGGGGGCGGGGTTGGCTGAGTCGGCGTTAAAGCTCGTATTGCGTTAAACCGCTGCCGCCAGATAACAGGCCTGATTAATAGCTGCTTTCGCATCCAGCTCGGCAGCTTCATAAGCGCCACCGATCAGATTTACACTCACATTACCGCCCTGTAGCTCGTCATATAGCGTGCGCAATGGCAGCTGCCCGGCACACACAATAATCGTATCCACCTCCAGCAACTCGGGCTGATTGTTTATCAACAGGTGCAGGCCTTTATCGTCTATGCGCTGGTAATCCACACCATTCATCATTTTGACATCGCGCCTAGCCAGTGAAATTTTATGGGTCCATCCTGTTGTCTTACCCAGGCCTCGCCCTATCGGTGTGTCTTTGCGTTGCAAGAGGAACACTTCCTTGTCATTTTTCTCGACTACGGGGGTTACTCCCGTAACGCCGCCCCGTGGATGGTTTTCAAAATCGATACCCCACTCTCTGGCGAACACATCTACGTCCATCGCCGCCGACACGCCCTTGTGCAAAATCAACTCGGCCACATCGAAGCCAATACCACCGGCTCCCATGATAGCGACTCTCTGTCCTATTGGCTTGGTGCCTCTAATCGCTTCGATATAACTGATGACTTTCTCGTGTCCAATGCCCTCCAAGTCGGGTGTACGTGGAGAAATACCTGAGGCGATAATCACTTCGTCGAAGTTACCCTGCTTAAGCTGCTCTGAGGTTACACGGGTATTTAGCTGCAAATCGATATTGTGCAGCTCGATCATGCGGGTGAAGAACCGAATTGTTTCCTCAAACTCTTCTTTGCCCGGCACGCGCTTGGCCAGATTAAATTGTCCGCCAATTTCTCCCAATGCCTCATACAAAGTGACATTATGTCCGCGTTCAGCTGCGATATGTGCATAGGCCATTCCGGCTGGACCGGCGCCAACAACTGCTATGTTCTTTGGTGAGTCTGTCTTCACATAATTTAATGTGGTCTCGTGGCATGCCCGCGGATTCACCAGGCAGCTGGTCTCGCGCCCGGTAAACGTATGGTCTAGACAGGCTTGATTGCAGGCGATACAGGTATTGATTTCGTCTTCTCGCCCCTCCAGTGCCTTAAGCACAAGTTCGGGGTCTGCAAGCATGGGTCTTGCCATCGAAATCAAATCTGCATGCCCATCGACCAGTACTTGCTCTGCAACGTCCGGCATGTTGATCCGGTTGCTGGTGATGGTGGGTATATTCAGTTCTTTTCGTAGTCGTCCGGTGACGCCGGCAAAAGCCGCCCGCGGAACGCGCGTCGAGATAGTAGGCACAGCCGATTCGTGCCAGGTAAAGTGAGTGCTGATGATGTTTGCACCGACCGCTTCTATTCTTTGGCCCAGTAGCACAACCTCGTCCCAGGACATACCGCCTTCGAGCATATCCATGGCCGCGATTCTAAATATAACAATGAAATCATCACCCACTGCAGCACGAACCCGCCTAATGACCTCGACCGGAAAGCGCATCCGATTCTCGTAGCTACCACCCCACTGATCGGTGCGGCGATTAGTTTTTTCCACTAAGAATGTACTGAGTAAGTAACCGGCAGAGCCGATAATCTCTACGCCGTCATAGCCGGCTGCTTTGGCTTTTGCTGCGCAGTTGGCAAAATCGTTTAACTGT
The DNA here is from genome assembly GCA_047612385.1 of Cryomorphaceae bacterium. GTDB lineage: Bacteria > Pseudomonadota > Gammaproteobacteria > Pseudomonadales > Halieaceae > JBALVT01. The sequence goes on from JBLGAR010000034.1 coordinate 26,090, forward strand.
TTTTCAATGCCTTCTTCATCCAGTGCTTTGGGAATAATGGGTGAGATTCTGGATTTAACAGCAGAGGGGCCAACACAATTATCGGTGTAACCGATGGGGCCAGAGTGCAAAATCTGCATACATATTTTTACATCGGGCGCCGCATCGTGAACCGTTTTTGTGATTAATCTGTGCTGTTCGGCCTCTTCGGTCGTCGCGAGTTTAGTGCCCATGCCGCCTTCTGCATTGGGAGATATCCCCCCGGTGATAATCATACCGACACCACCGCGAGCCCGTTCGGCGAAGTAGGCGGCCATGCGTTCAAAGCCGCCTTCAGCTTCTTCAAGCCCTGTGTGCATTGAACCCATAATTGCACGATTTTTAATTTGCGTGAATCCCAGATCCAGGGGGGAGAAAAGATTGGGGTATCGCTCGTGGCCGATCATAATTGTTCCTTGTTATTTTGGGTTCTTAGCATCCGGAATCGTAGTCTAGCCTATCGCTTTGCTTCCACAAAATCTGGTCTGATTTTTATCTACCCCACTTTGGGTCAGACAAATACGGGACAGAGCTAGAGCTTTAATGCGTGCCTAGCCCTCGCCTTCAGCGACTTCAATTCGTATGAGCAGGTCATCTGCCGCCACCTGTTTGCCAGCTTCGGCCATGACTTCCAGAACTGTTCCATTGGCTTGTGCCGTAATTCGATAGTGCATTTTCATTGCTTCGAGTACGGCCAGAGTTTGGCCCTCCGCGACGGTATCTCCGGCTGCAACCACAACCTCAAGTAAAACACCGTGCATCGGCGCGATGACGTCTCCATTGCCGCCTGCTTCGTCGGCGATGCCGTCCAGCCTTATAAGGTTTCGAAAACTGGCGGCTCTTCCTTCTATAGAGACGTAAAGTAAACCTGACTCAGGTGCGTGGAAGCGAGCTATATGCTGTGAATCGTCTATGCCCACGTGCGCGGTGTTGCCCTGTATCGAAAGTAGCCTAACCTCCACCGAGTTCTCACCGTCGGACACTTTATACAACTCAGCGCCCAGGGGCATAATGGCCAGTGAATACTCGACGTCACCGAATCCGTATCGTTTAGGAGAAATTAGAGGACTGGCGCTGGACCAGTTTTTTAAGTTTGTGGCAACAATGACACTGTGACTTTGTGCCTGTGCGTATTCCAACGAGACTTCGAGTACCGCCGCCACCGCGCTATCGGCAAAGCTTGGGACATGGTCTTTGATTTCACCTTCTGCGAACTCGTCGCCGATGAAAGCCGTTGTTGCAGCGCCGTCAATGAAGACCTTCTTTTCGAGGCAGGCTATGAGAAAATCCTTATTGTTCTTGGTGCCAAACAACAGCGTTTCCCTGAGAGCTTCGAGCAGCCGCAGTCGTGCTATTTCCCGTGTGGGTCCGCCCGCGATCACTTTGGCAACCATCGGATCGTAAAAAGGAGAGATATCCTGCCCAGAGCAAATTCCGCTGTCGATGCGGATACCAAGTCCGCAAGCCGGCTCCCACAAATCTACTGGCCCGGAAGTCGGTAGAAAGTCCTGGGAGGGGTCTTCTGTGTACAGGCGTACCTCTATGGCATGTCCTGTGAGGGTGATATCTTGCTGAGTGAGTCCCAACTCCTCACCTTGTGCAACTTGAATTTGCAATTCAACCAAATCCAGGCCGGTAATAATTTCGGTAACAGGGTGTTCTACCTGCAGCCGTGTATTCATTTCCAGAAAATAGAACTCGCCGCTTTCGTCGAGTAAAAACTCAACTGTGCCCGCGCCGCGGTAATTGATGTTTTTGGCTGCCTCTACTGCAGAAGCGCCCATCTTGGCTCGCAATTCATTTGTCATAATAGGGCAGGGGGCTTCCTCTATGACTTTTTGATGTCGACGTTGCACCGAGCAGTCGCGCTCGCCCATGTGTACGGTATTGCCGTGGTTATCCGCGAATACCTGCACCTCAACGTGTCGGGGGCGGATAATCGCCTTTTCTAAAATTAGCTCGCCCGAGCCAAAAGAGGCTTCCGCTTCTGCTCTGGCCAATTTAATCGCTTCGGCTAAATCTTTTGCGTCGTGCACCAGCCGCATGCCGCGACCACCACCGCCCGCAGCGGCTTTAACCATCAGCGGTAAATCAATTTTCTGGGCCTGGGCAAGCAAACCCTCGTCACTTTGATCTTCACCTTCGTAACCTGGAACGCAGGGCACTTTTGCATCGATCATCCGGCGTTTGGCTTCTGCCTTATTGCCCATCAAATGAATCGACTCGGCAGTAGGTCCGATAAATACTAAGCCGGCGTCTTCAACTGCTTGTGCAAAGCCTGCGTTTTCACTCATAAATCCGTATCCGGGGTGGACTGCTTGAGCTCCGCTATCTGTTGCTGCTTTCAAGATATTTTCTGTCACCAGATAGGACTCGTTGACAGGGCCCGGACCAATGCAAACCGCCTCATCAGCCATTTGCACATGGGGCGCTGCGGCATCCGCATCAGAGTAGACGGCCACTGTGCGGTAACCCAATGCCTTGGCTGTTCGAATAACCCGGCAGGCGATCTCGCCTCGGTTGGCGATTAGAATGCTGTTAAAGCGTGTCATTAAAGACTCCTGGCGTTACTCGGTTGCCCAGCTGGGTTTACGTTTTTCGACAAAGGCAGCGACACCCTCGGCGCCTTCTTCACTGAGCATGCACGAGGCAAACCCATGAGACGCAAAATCTAGTGCCTCGGCGCGTGGTTTGCGGGTGCTTTCAAAAACAATGCCTTTCGTCACGGCGTTGGCTCCGGGAGCGCACATCGAAATTTGTTCGAGCACTTCCTGACACTTCGCATCAAGGTCGTCTGAGTCTTCCGCCGTTATATGAGCTATGCCATAGTGCAACGCTTCAGCCCCGGTGAAGCGAGCGCCCGTAAGCATGAGTCGTCTCGCTTGGGTAAGCCCAACCCGCTCGGTAACAAATGGTGCGATCTGTGCCGGTGGAATTCCCAGACTAGTTTCGCTCAAGCGAAAGCGGGCGTCTTTGGTAGAGATAGTGACATCACCCACACAAGCCAGCCCCAGTCCACCGCCTATCGCTGCACCCTCTACCAGAACAACTACCACCTGTGGTTGCTCGTTGAGTTTGATCATCAAATTCCCGAAGCTTCGATTGCCCCTGGCCACGTCGTCATGATCTGGTTCCCCAGCTTGCAGCTCAGTCTTGAAGCTCTTTATGTCGCCGCCGGCGCAGAAAAAACCGCCTCTACCGCGCAGCACGATCGTACGGATACTGCGGTCATCTCTGATCGCATCCAGCACCTGCTCCAACTCATTGACCATTTCCCCGGAGAGCGCATTGCGTGCTTCGGGTCGGTTAAACCAGATTTTAAGAACGCTGCCTTCGTGTTCCAGTATTAGTGCTGTTGTTGTGGGAAGTTGACTCATATGTTTTCTCTAATGGTTGCCGAGCTACATTCTCGCGATACCGAAGCTGTTTGGGCGCACGCTGCGATGCCGTGTCTCCCACACTGTTTCTAGTAGGAATCCCAAGGTGTTACGTGTTTGCCGCGGGTCGATCATGCCGTCGTCCAACATATGGCCCGAGGTGTAGTAGGCACTGGATTGGCTGTCGAACAAGTTCGCCAAATAGTCTTCCTGACCTTTCAATGCAGCCTCATCGACTTCCTGTCCCAAAGCATCAGCTTTGCCGCGCGCTACCATGGACATGGTTTTTCCGGCTTGTTCTCCGCCCATAACGCCCATTTTTGCCTGCGGAAAGGTGTAGAGAAAATCGGGATCGTAAGCTCGCCCGCACATGCCATAGTTGCCAGCGCCAAAACTCGCGCCTGTCATCATAGTGATGCGAGGAACCTCCAGATTTTGGACCGCCTGAATCATCTTTGAACCGTGTTTGATCATGCCCGACTGTTCCGATTTGGTGCCTACGATATAACCGGTGGTGTTTTGCAGGAACAGCATGGGAATATTGGCTTGGTCACACAGCTGCAAAAAGTGTGTTGCCTTATTCGCGCCCTGCGGATCAATAGGCCCGTTGTTACCGATAATGCCGCAGGCCTGACCAAAGATTTCCGCTTGCAGGCAGACTGTTGCTGAACCGAAACGTGGTTGAAAATCCAGAAAATCCGAACCATCTACTATCCGGGCTACTAGTTCGCGCATGTCGTAGGGGTTGCGGTAATCGCAGGGGATTACACCTGCAATTTCATCTGGGTCATAGAGCGGTTCGCGATAGTTTTTCGCCGGTGCCGGTGTACAGTTCGCGTTCCATTGAAGCCGTTGCACAACTTCTCGGGCAATCTGTATTCCGTGGCCATCATTTTCTGCGAGATACTCGGCCAATCCGGAGGTGGTCGCATGCATTTCTGCACCGCCTAACTCTTCCTCATTCGCAATCTCGCCAGTGGCGGCTTTTAGTAGTGGCGGCCCGGCCAGGAACGCTCTGCCGTTGCCTTTTACCGCAACGACATAATCACTTAAACCTGGCATGTAGGCACCGCCAGCGGTTGATGATCCATGCAAAATGGATATCACAGGAATACCTTGTTTACTCAATTTGGCGAGATTCCCAAACAGCCTTCCACCGATACTAAAACCTTCAACGGTGTAGTTGATCAGGTCGCCGCCGGCGCTTTCCACTAGATGAACGAAAGGCAGTTTTTGTTCCAAAGCGATGTTTTCCGATCGCGTCACGCGATAAGCACAGGCTTGGGTGAGTGACCCCGCCTGAATGCCACTGTCGTCCACCACGACCATGGCGCGTACGCCGGCGATAAATCCGATACCGGTAATGACGGTTGATCCGGGGATAGATTTTTCAGGGTCTGATGTGTCCAGCAGGTACCCGGCGATATTTCCGATCTCGAGAAACGGCATGCCCGGGTCGAGCAATTGCGACAGGCGCTGGCGGGGCGTTAACTGTCCGCGAGCTTCGAATCTGGGCTTGCGCTTTTCCGAAATGCTGGCAGCTTTCGCATTGAGCATCTGAAGTTTTTCAATATGCGCCATCATCTCGGCTCGGTTTTGCTTAAACGTTTCCGAGGCGGTATTTATCTTGGAGGCAAAAATGGTCATGACACACTCTCGGCGATTGATGGGCTAACAGGAATAGGGCAGGCGAGCAGGATTTGTGCATAGCCTTTGCCCTGGGCGTCATTGCGAATGCTGGCCATACCGCCGCCGCCGAGCACATTGTGCATGAGTATGTTTAGAGCATTACTGCCGGGCATGAGATAGCGTTCGACATTTCCCGCGCTGGTATCGGCGAGGAAATGTTCGAAGCGCGCTGTAATCACAGACTTGGTTAATGCGTCCCAGATATAGGGTAGGTAGGCAGGATCCCGCGCGATAATACCGACATTGGCTTTGTCACCCTTGTCGCCGCTGCGTCCCCAGGCCAAACTGATCAAGGGTACGTTAACCAGAGCGCTGTCTGTTATAGCGTTGGGTTGATTGGGCCTGACTATCGCATTGATATCTAGCGCTCGGCCGGGCGCGTCATATGTTTCAACGCTTTGGTCACCCACTTCTACGGTGATAGCAACCTGGCTTTTGTCGAGTGCGAAAGAAAACAAACGCACGACGGGAGAGGGCTTGGGACGACCACCCTGAAAACCCGAAAGTCCTGGTGGTGTTGCTAATCCCAATCCCACACACTCTTTGAGCATAATAGCGATGCCCATCATGTCCGGATGCTTTACGGCAATCTTCATCGCTACTTCCCGGGGTTCACTCACTTGCGCGAATTGCCCGAATTGGCTTTCAGCGCCGATTAGTTCAATGCTGGTTTCGGAAAAATCTGACAGCCCATGGGTAGAGAACACTGTGCGCGATGCTTTAAAGACGGCTTCACCCAGTCTCAACGCCTTCTTGTCGGCATCGACACCATAGAAGGTCATGGAAGTGCCGCCGCGAAACTGGTCGGAGTAGGTGGCGCAGACTTTGTAAGTGTCTGGAGCGGGACGCCCTGTTGCCCCCGACACTTGCACGCGGTTTTCGTCGAGTTGGGTGATTTTCGCGGTGGAGAAATCACAAACGACGTCGGGCAGGATGTAAGCTTGAGGGTCTCCTATCTCATAGAGCATCTGCTCAGCAACCGTGCCCACCGACACTATACCTCCTGTGTTCGCAGGTTTTGTACACACGAAATTGCCGTCGGCGCTAATCTCGGCGATGGGATAGCCGATATCGTCGATATCATTCACCTGATCCCAGTCGGTAAAGTTACCACCGGTGGCTTGTGGTCCGCATTCCAGGATGTGACCTGCCAGTGAACCCATGGCCAACTGATCCAGATCTTCGGGTTTCCAACCGTAGGCGTGAATACAGGCGCCTAGAGTGACAGCACTGTCGACGCAACGCCCGGTAACGACAATGTCAGCGCCCATATTCAGTGCCTGTGCGACAGGGAAGGCACCCAGGTAGGCATTGATGCTGCGTAGTCTGTTGGCGTCAGGAAAGGCATTGCCGGAAAACATTTCGCGGATACCCTGTTTGGAAAGGGATTCGGCGCGCTCTAGCAGGTCATCACCCCAGACGCAGGCTACTGTCAGATCTAACCCTAATTCGCTTATCACATCTGTAAGTGCGTCGGCGCAGGCTTTGGGGTTAACGCCCCCTGCATTGGCGATGATTCGAACGCCTTGGTTTGCGATCGCTGTCAGATTGGGTTTCATCGCCGCGGTGACAAAATCTAGCGCGTAGCCCTTACTGGGGTCTTTGGCCCGGGCCCGGGCCATGATCGACATGGTGATCTCAGCTAGATAGTCGTAGACGATAAAATCCAAGCCATCTTCGGCCAATAATTGAGGGGTCGCTCTGGCGGCGTCTCCCCAGAATCCGCTGGCCCCACCGATCCGAATTATCCTGTTTGTCATTGCACTTTCCTGAAGACGCCAGCGAGTCGCAAATAGTACTGCCTATGTGTCCCGTGATCTTGTGAATAGGTGCCATCCTCATGAGGTATGGTGCCATGGGGTATATCGCCCGTATGTCTTCGTTACCAGGGGCAACGAATCAAGTAGGCCAGGAGTATAGCGGCGCTCGATGAAAGATTGTTTGAAGAGCAACATAATTTTAGAAATAGGGAAGATTTAGGTCGCTTAGCGATGATACGCTGAGCAGGGAATATGGTCGCTAAAGCGTATCAATTACACCAATAATAATTTAAAAAAAGGATCTGTTGTGGCTCAGGAGCAAAGCGATACCCCGGCCCAGGCTAAGCCCAGCAAAATGGCTCGTTACACGCTATTTATGTTGACCATAGCCTATGCGCTGAACTTTGTTGACCGCCAAATTCTGGTGATTCTGCAGGAACCCATCAAGTTGGAGATGGGCCTCACTGATGTGCAGTTGGGCTTGCTCAGTGGCTTTTCATTTGCGCTGGTGTATATCACCGCGGGACTCCCCATTGCTTACTGGGCAGACCGTGGCAACAGGCGCAATATAATCGCTTTGGCTGTGACCGTATGGAGTGGCATGACGGCATTGTCAGGTTTGGCCGGCAACTACACCCAGTTATTATTGGCACGGATAGGAGTGGGAATTGGTGAGGCAGGCGGAAGCCCACCATCTCACGCCATGATCAGTGATTGTTATCCCCCCGAAAAACGCGGTACCGCATTGGCGATTTATTCAATGGGCGTACATTTAGGCATATTACTGGGGTTTCTCGTCGGGGGATTTGTCAGTCAGGCCTACGGCTGGCGCGTCGCATTTATGGCCGTTGGAATTCCGGGTGTGCTGTTCGCTATCGTGTTCTTCCTAACCGTTAAGGAGCCTCAACGAGGTCGCTGGGAGTCGAACGCCGAAGCCGCCTACAAACCAACGCTCAAAGAGACTTACAGGCTTCTCAAGCAATACCCCTCCTTCTGGTACATCTCGGCGGGCGCTGGCCTAGCTGCCTTTGTGGGTTATGGCACGGGTAACTTTGCGCCTTCCTTTTTGATGCGTAGTCACAATCTTGATGTCGGACAAGTGGGCGTGATACTCGCCATCTTTGGCGGCGGTGGAGGGCTGGTTGGCACTTTTCTCGGCGGTTATCTGGCTGACCGGCTTGGTCAGTCGGACAAACGTTGGTATGTATGGGTGCCGGCGATAGCCGGTACTCTAGCAATACCGTTGGGGTTCCCCTATTTGTTAATGGATAACACGTATATCGCCATCGGCGTCATGTTTTTTGCGACGATGGCAATTAGCACCTACCTGGGGCCCTGCGTGGCAATTTCTCATGCGATGGTGCCACCGGCGATGCGTGCCTTGGCCTCGGCGATCTTGTTCTTTGTGATTAACCTGATAGGCCTGGGTCTGGGGCCAGTCACTGTAGGTTTATTGAGTGATTGGCTAACAGGCATCTACGGGTCGGATGGGTTGCGCTATGCAATGTTACTTGTTGGGATCGTGGGCATTTTATCAATTGCGATGTTTTTCATGGCGGGTAAGCACCTGCGTGCAGACATGGCCAAGAGGGCGGTTCTTCAGGACGCCTAAATTTGGGTGGCCAAGCACTCCTAAGCTGCTTGGCTAGTGCCCGCCGCCGTGTGCGCATGGTTTGATATGAGCTCGGCAAACCGTGGCAAAAGCGCTTCGGGCATGTTGTGACCCATGCCCTCAAACAGTTCTAGTGTCGATTGTTTAATTTGCTCGGCGGTATGAATTCCACAGGCGACTGGAACCAGTTGATCGGCTTTGCCGTGTATGACCAAAGTAGGCGACTCAATTCTTCTGAGTAATTTCACCCTATCTCCACTGGCAACGATCGCGGTCGCGTGCCGTGCTGCGCCGGCTGGGTAGTAGGAGCGGCGGTAACTGGTCAGCATTTTTGCCCTGAGAACTTCCTCGTCAACCGGGTAGTCTGGGCTGCCGATCAGCTTCCAGGTTTTTAAAGCTCGCTCAATATAGGCCGCTTCACTTTCTGCTCCCGGGCGTTTGAATACTTGTCGAGTCACCTTCACCGATGCGGAGGGGAGTGAGCGGTGGCCGCTTGATGACATAATCGAAGTGAGGGAAAGAGTCCGCTTGGGGAAGTGTCCGGCGACCGTTTGCGCGATCATGCCGCCCATGGATATGCCCACTAAATGTGCCGCATCAATGTCCAGAGCGTCCATGACACCAATGGTATCCGCTGCCATATCGACCAGACGGTAGGGTACTTTGTTGACCAGGCCAAAGCGCTGCTTAAGCGCGACGCCAATGAGATTTGGGCGACCCTTGTCTTCAAGCTTCTGCGACAAGCCAATATCGCGGTTATCGAATCTGATGACTCGAAAACCCTTTGATGCAAGGTCTTCGCAAAATGATTCAGGCCAGGCGATCATCTGCGTGCCCAAGCCCATAATCAATATAATTGCAGGATTCTTGCGCTCACCAAATTCGTCGTAAGCAAGCTCCAAGCCATTAGCCTGCAAGATTGTATGTTCTTTCACTGCACTTAATGGCGGCATATTTATTCTCCAGTTACTCCCACCAGGGATAGAAAGGGGGCATGTCGGTTGAGGTTTTGTCGGTAAACTCAGGCGCACGTTTTTCCAGGAAGGAACGAATGCCTTCTTTGCCACTGGTTTGGCTGGCGTAATAAATGGCCAGTGAATCTACCTTGTGAGCTTCAATCGGGTGAGACGCCGCCGAGTTTCGATACATCATTTGTCGAGACAGTGCGATGGCTACAGGACTTTTCTCAGCGATTTTTCTGGCGATTTTATAGGCTTCTTCGAGTAATTCAGCGGCGGGCACAACGGCCTTAACATAACCTCCTTCACGAGCTTCCTCTGCCGTTAAAATATCACCGGTATAGGTCCACTCAAGTGCCTGTGACATGCCAACAATACGCGGCAAAAACCAGCTTGAACATGCCTCGGGGGTAATGCCAATCTTGTTAAATACAAATCCTACTCTGGCGTGCTCAGATGCCAGTCGAATATCCATGGCGCAGGTCATGGTGGCGCCAATGCCCACAGCGGCCCCGTTAATGGCCGCAATTACAGGCTTATTGCAGTCGTAAATAGCTAGGGTGACGCGGCCGCCGCTATCTCGAACCCCGGCGATAAATTCAGGGTCATCCAGTTTGGTCTCCATGTCTTCCATGGTGGGCCGTAGGCTTTCATCCAGACCAAAGGCATTGCCTTTGTCTTTGCCGGTTAAATCCATGCCTGCGCAGAACGCTCTACCTGAACCGGTTACGACAATGGCCCTAACATCGTCATCGTTGCTGGCTGTGTTGAAAGCATCGATCAACTCGTGTGACATCTCAACCGTAAAAGCATTGAGATGGTCGGGACGGTTTAGTGTCAACGTGAGTATTTTGTCGGCTACTTCATAGCGGATGCTGTTGTAACTCATTATTGGGGATCTCCAGCTAAAAGGCACTGTTCGCTGCGACAGCGG
>JBLGAR010000035.1:0-36322 GCA_047612385.1 Cryomorphaceae bacterium
TTGTTTAAAGACCTGGTTAAAGCAGGGGCAGCTTTAGAGAGTGAGGCCAAAAAAGGGCTTAGGTCCGGCCAATCGGCGAGTAATTCTGTAGAAGAGCGCATCAATCGGGTTCGAGAGAATTTTAGTCTCAACAGATTGGGCCGTACCGATGAGGCGACAAGCCTGCACGCAAAAGTAGATTTACTGTCCATGAAAATCGACCTGCTGACAAATGCCTTGGCTGAGCAAGGGTTAATCAAACCTGCCACTGGGCGCAAAAAGCCGGCCGCTAAACGAAAACCTGCTGGTGCAGCGGCGGGTAAAACGAAAACCAACCCAACAGGAAAAACTCGAGCCAAGCCCGCAAAGCGCAAAGTTTAAGCGCCTAAACAGCGATGAAAACACGAGATCGCATTCTGGTCACCAGCCTCGATCTGTTTAACATCGAAGGCGAGGCGACTACGACAACTATTGATATCGCGAACGAACTCGACATAAGCCCTGGCAATCTCTACTACCACTTTAAAGGTAAGGACGAGATTCTTAAAGAGCTGTTTCAACAGTACGAACTGGCACTGAGCGACACTTTAACGGCACCAATAGAGCAGCCACTGAGCTCAGATCGCAGCGATGTAGAGGACAATTGGTATTATCTGTATGTTGTCATGGAAGAAATGTACAACTACCGTTTTTTTTATCACAATTTGGACGATATCAGGCAGCGATACCCGGAAATTCGTAAGGGCTTTAGGCGACTGATTCAACTCAAGCGTGCCGCCTTGTTCGCCATCTGCCAAACCTTGCTTGCACAAGCAGTGATCAAGGCAGAAGAGCAGCAAATGGTTGGGCTGGTAGACAATATGACCCTGGCCCTGACCTTCTGGTTTAACTACGACCAACTGCTCCATGAAGAGCGCGACCCCCAGGTAACTATCCACCAGGGAGTGTTACAGTTAATGACTATGGTTGCCCCCTACCTCGGAGACGAACAACTGCGTTTCTATAGAGACTGCGAGGCCATTTACACCCACATGCTGGAGTCATCAGACTTGCTTGAATCACCAGGGTAGCCAGCCCTATTTTTTCAGAATTATCACATCCGCGCCGATAAACTCAATTTGCGCTCCTCGTTTCACGGCCCACCATTGAAAAGTTTCACGACTGAAAAAGCATACGTGAGTTGGATCATTTTTATAGTGCCAACGGGCGAACGCCGTTTCATCACGAACCAGCTTAGTCATTAACCCCAGATAACCGCCCGGAAGTAACAGGTCCCATAACTGGTCAAATACCGCTCCCGGGCGATGCAGATGCTCCGCTACTTCTGTGGCGCAAATAAAATCATAATACTTTTCGAGAACAGTCTGATCCGGTTCATAAAAGACATCATAAAGATCCACGGTACAGCCAGCTTTCGTTAGCAGGTCCGCTAGCGCTGGGCCCGGGCCACAACCAAAGTCCAGGCCGTGTGCCCTGGCCGCCAGACGTTTAAGCAGGGGGTCGGCTAAACGGGAAAGAAATTTTCGATAGCCTAAATCTTGAACAAAATTCTGATGCTTATCGTACTCTGCACGCTCGGCAGAGCTATCCAGGTAGTACCTGGGCGAAACATGGACTAGCCGGCAGGTCTGGCATCGCTCGAAAGTTCTTCGCTTATCGCTGTAAAAAGGCAGCGATTCAAATCCACCACACAAAGGACAGTGTGAAAACTGCGGCATCTGCTATTATTCACGCTCGTTGTAATTCAACTCATTAAGGAGAGTAACATGACAATACAAGTTGGAGATAAAATCCCCGCCTGCACAATGAAAACTATGGGCGAAAACGGGCCTGAAGACATCACAACAGAAGCCATATTCGCCGGCAAGAAAGTGGTGCTTTTTGCGGTACCAGGTGCATTTACTCCCGGATGCAGCATGACACACCTGCCAGGCTACGTAGTTAATGCAGATAAAATCAAAGCCGCGGGAGCGGACACAATTGTCTGCATGGCGGTAAACGATGCATTCGTAATGGGAGCCTGGGGCGAAGCACAAAATGCCCAGGAATTGCTGATGTTAGCAGACGGCAACGGCGAATTCACTGCAGCACTGGGCTTGGAGCTAGATGGCACCGGCTTCGGCCTGGGACATCGCAGCCAACGTTTTGCGATGATTGTAGATGATGGCACTGTCAGCAATCTCAATGTGGAAGAAGGTCCGGGCGTAGATACCAGCTCAGCGGAAACCATGATGGCGCTAATTTAGCGCTCCTATTTGGCAGGGGCTGCGGCCCCTGCCAGCATTACCCTAAGATCCAGCACCTGGCGCAGCAGCAGCCACTCTTGCAGGAGCTATCAATACAGAACCTGCGGCAATAGAAAAAACGCAATATGCCAGAAAATAGTAAAACCCCACCTCTAGCTCGGCACTCATGACAAGCAGTTCATCCGCTTGTCCAGATGCACTACCGGCCATGTAGGCAACTAGCAATGCCATCACAAATACATCCGCCATGGACCACTTACTGAGCATCGAATTAACGTTGAGAAGAAAGCGTGGAACGACGGTTCCAGTGACCAGCAACGAAGCCAGCAACAGAAACAGCTTGAATACCGGTATCACTACACTGAAGAAAACAACCAGGAACGCCACCGGAAGGTTTCCTGTACGTGCCAGTTCATCTACCGTGCCCAGGATAGAGCGAGTACTGCTGTAGGCTTGCAGTTCACCCTCTATGTTGTCCAGGCCTAGAAACCCGGACAACATATTAAGCATCGCCCTGGACTGGGAATCAGCCTCCTCACCTGCGAGCATGTCGATACCCAGGGCGGCAATTTTGGATTTCTCTATCGATCCGGTCAGGGTCAATATGGGCTGTGTAACACCCGGGTACAAAAGCCCCAGAGCGCAGATAATAACGATTACTGTGAGTACTTTTCGACTAGTGGTCATGACGTCCCTCCGGCTGCGCGGATACTACAAATAAGCGACTCAAACCAAAAGAAAATAACAGATCGAACTTATCACCATCACCCCCAGAAAATTCAACATCACGCCCTCTCTTGCCATCCTATCAGTGCGTATCAAGCCAGTGCCATAGACTACAGAGTTGGGCGCTGTGGCAACGGGCAACATAAAGGCACAGCTGGCGCTCATGGCGGCGGGAACCATCAACACCTCGGGGGCAATTGCCGATGCGAGTGCGGCGGCGGCCAAGATTGGCATCAACAAGGTGGTGCTGGCCGTATTAGAGGTCGTCTCCGTCATGAAAGTGACAACCAGGCAGATCAGCGCGATCAAACCCCACAAATGGATTTGAGTCATGGACGCCAACCACACCCCAAGCAGTTCGCTCAACCCCGAACTCACAAACCCTTTCGCCAGGCAAATTCCTCCGGCGAACAGCAGCAGAACTCCCCAGGGAATCGTGCTGGCTTGCTGCCAGGTCAATAGCTTCCCTCCCTTACCGTTGGGCACAAGAAACATTAGGACTACCGCCAGCAGCGCAACTGATGCATCGTTTGCCGTGGGCATATCAAACCAGATTCGCCAACCACCAAATGGCTCACTGCGGGTGATCCACGCCAGAGCGGTCAAAGCGAACACTATCAACACTCGCTTTTCTTCAGTTCGCCACTTCCCTGCGACAGGAAGCTCTACCTGGAGTGCGCCGGAAAGATTACGCGTTAGTATAAACGCCATCGCAGGCACCATGATCACGACCACAGGCAGCGCCCAGGACATCCACTGGGTAAAACTAATTGTCCGACCTGTCGTTTCCTCAAACACCTGCATAAAAATCAGATTAGGTGGCGTGCCAATGGGAGTACCCATACCACCTACACTGGCTGCATAGGCAATACCCAACAACAGTGGGACCGAAAGACGTTCTTTATCATCCGTGCCATCCAACACAGCCAGCGCGACGGGCAGCAGCATTAGCGTTGTCGCCGTATTGGAGATCCACATGCTTAACACCGCCGATGCGGCCATAAAACCCATGACCAAGCGACGCCCGCTATGCGCTCCGAATAGATTCACCATAGCCAGCGCCAGACGGCGATGAGCACCCGAATATTCCATGGCTTTAGAGAGAATAAAACCGCCCAACAGTAATAGAATAAGCGGGGAACCGTAGGCCTGGCCCACTTGGGCCGGAGTAAGAACTCCCATCAGAGGCAAAATGGCCAAGGGGAGCAGAGAAGTTACCGGTATGGGAACCGGCTCGAATACCCACCAGATAATACAAATGATGGCGACAAAACCAACCACGGCCATATCCTGACTCAAGCCCGAATAAGTGATCAAAGAAGCAATCGCCATCGCTAGAATCGGACCACCCCACAAAGCCCACAGCTTAAAATTACGTATCACTACAATGCCTTTTTGAGCAGGGTCATTTTTAATTTTCTCGCTGTTCTTAACAATCGCAGGTCCTGATCTGGGGTCAGCCGATGTGACTGCACAAATATAATCACTAGAGTACACAACTTATAAAGCTTACACTGCTACCTATGGAAAAAATTCTTCCCACACAACTCATTGATCGATTTGATAGACGCGTCGACTACGTTCGCCTGTCGGTTACCGATCGCTGTGATTTCCGCTGTGTCTATTGTATGGCAGAGGAAATGGAGTTTATACCCAAGCCGCATATTTTGAGCCTGGAAGAACTTCATCAGCTCGCGACGGCCTTTACTGAATTGGGCGTGGGGAAAATTCGGCTGACAGGTGGTGAGCCGCTGATAAGAAATAATGTCTTATCGCTGATAGATCAGGTAGGGAAACTCCCGCTGCTCGGGGAACTTGTCATCACTACCAACGGATCTCAACTGCAAAGAACCGCCGAAAGCTTGCGAGCGAGCGGCGTCAAGCGCTTGAATATAAGCCTGGACAGCCTCAACCCGAGAAAATTCAGACAACTGACACGCCATGGAAATCTCGACCAGGTTCTCGCTGGAATCGACACGGCTATCGCCGTCGGCTTCGACCAAATTAAAATTAATGCGGTA
Source organism: Cryomorphaceae bacterium (assembly GCA_047612385.1). Classification (GTDB taxonomy): domain Bacteria; phylum Pseudomonadota; class Gammaproteobacteria; order Pseudomonadales; family Halieaceae; genus JBALVT01. The sequence goes on from JBLGAR010000035.1 coordinate 4,973, forward strand.
GTTCTCAAAGGGCGCAACGAAGACGAGGCGATCGATTTGGTCAATTTTGTCAGAGACAAAAAAATCGATATCGCTTTCATCGAAGAGATGCCCCTTGGCCTCATCGACGAACACGATAGAGAGCTCAGTTTTTGCAGCTCGGATGAGTTGCGCGACAGGATCGGCGCGCACTACGAGCTAACATCACTGGGTGACCCAAAAGGTAGCGCAGGCCCCGCTCGTTACTACAGCATGACCGACAGCAATTCAAAAGTCGGCTTTATATCGCCCCACTCCAATAATTTCTGCCATTTGTGTAACCGCGTCCGAGTGACCGTTGAAGGCAGGTTGTTACTGTGCCTAGGAAATGAACACTCCGTCGATTTGCGCGCAATATTGCGCGGGTCTGATTACTCACTGGACAAGCTCAAGTGGGCCATCGTCGATGCGATGGATGTAAAGCCAGAACGGCATCATTTCGACAACAGCGGCGAGCCTCAGATTGTTCGATTTATGAACATGACTGGGGGATAGCTCACACTTAGTTCGTTACAGCCGGCGAGCAGTTCGCGTACAATGCTCTGCTGAATTTACAGGACTTAGATGTGAACAAAAAAGATTTCCCGCAATTATCGTCAGTAGAAGAAATTGAAAAGGGCTTCGAATCCTTCGGCTATATTTGCAGCACCAGCATCGCAACGGCAGTTTACTTGGCGTTCCAACTTCGCAAACCCATTCTAGTTGAAGGCCCGCCAGGTGTCGGCAAAACTGAACTGGCAAAAACCACTTCGGAATTACTTAAACTGCCACTCATTCGCCTGCAGTGCTACGAGGGGCTGGATGAGGCCAAAGCACTCTACGAGTGGAAGTATGGCAAGCAACTTCTGTACACCCAGATTTTAAAAGAAAAGTTGGGCGACCTGCTCAAGGGCGCTACCGGTCTGGCAGAATCGGTGGAGAAGCTGCACCAGTTCGGCGATATATTTTACTCTGAAGCTTTTCTTGAACCCCGGCCGCTTCTAAAGGCGATGCAGCAGGAGGATGGAGCTGTTCTACTGATTGATGAGATCGATAAATCAGATTACGAATTCGAGTCGCTACTGTTGGAGATATTGTCTGATTATCAGGTTTCGGTGCCAGAAATTGGTACTGTAAAAGCAAAAACTACGCCGATGGTTTTCCTAACCAGTAACAACACACGCGATATCAGCGATGCACTGAAACGACGCTGTCTGCATCTGTACATTCCTTTCCCAACCGTAGAGCTGGAGGAGCGGATTGTTCGCAGCAGAGTCCCTGATATCAATGAAAAGCTGCGGCATCAGCTGGTTGAATTTGTTCATTCGCTGCGCCAGCTTGATCTCAAAAAAGCACCGGCAATTTCGGAGACAATCGACTGGGCCAGAAGCTTGCTGCTGCTGCACGCAGATGAGTTAGACGAAGAGCTCTTACACACGACATTAAACGTTCTCCTTAAATTCCAGGATGATATTGAAGCCACAACTCCGGAGTTGAGAAACTTGATTCCACAAAAAAGTAAAACTGATTAAGGCCTAAAAAGTGCAGTCCCGTTTGGTCAGCTTTATTCAGGTCTTGCGCACCCATGACGTTAGAATTTCCCCTGCAGAAACTCTGGACGCGATGGATGTCGCCAGCATTTTGGGATTTGGCAATCGAGAGAGCTTACGGGACGGACTCTCGATGGCACTTGCGAAAACGAACGATGAAAAGGCCATTTTTGCTACGTGTTTTGATGAGTTTTTCAGCCGTGGCCTCTCCGATTTCTCAGACAAAAAAGCGGAGACAAAGACCGAAGAACAAGACAATGAAGGCGCTGAAGACGGCAGTACCGACCCCGGTGACACTAACTCTCAGGGTGATGAGTCCGAGGCCGGAGGTTCCGTTGCAGAGAAATCCTTACTTGAATCTGCCGCCCAGGACAGCGCCGAGCTTCAATCCCTAATGGACAGCCCGCTAATGCAGGGCTTGATCAACAATGAGCGCAACGAACTGAGTCTCGCTATTAGTCGCGCCGGCGAGCAAGTGGGCTTAAGTCAGATTCAAATGTTCACGCAAAAGGGCCAGTACACCCGGAAAATTCTCGATGAACTGGGGGAGGAGCATATTCGCCAGGCGGTTATCGAACTGGAGCGCCAAGAAAATCCGGCGCTGGCCGAATTGCAGCGCTACAGAGACATATTGAGAGAGCAGGTACGCGATTATGTAGAGCGAGAGTATCTGCTCAATGCAGCCGGGAAAAACCGACAGTTCATGGATGAGATTCTCAGCAAAACGCGGCTGAACAATATCGAGCACCACTATCTGCACAAAGTTCACGAGTTGGTACGAAAAATGGCCAAACGTTTGGCGGCTCGCCATTCGAGAAAGCGGAAAATAACCAAGCGCGGCCAGCTAAATATGGCCAAAACCATCCGCCACGGTATTCCCAACGATGGCGTAATGTTTAATACCTATTGGAAGCAAACCCGAAAGGACAAACCCAAAATACTGGCCATCTGCGATGTCAGTGGCTCTGTAGCCGCCTATGCAAAATTTTTGCTCATGTTTCTCTACAGCCTACAGGACATCCTACCTCAAGTACGAAGCTTCGCATTTTCAAGCCATTTAGGCGAAGTTAGCCACTATTTCGACGAATACCCGCTTGAGAAGGCCATAGAGCTGGTCAATTGGCAATACGGTGGAGCGACCGATTATGCCACGGCGCTGGAGGATTTTTCCAAGTTGGCACTTGATGACATCAACAGTGACACCACGGTAATCATACTAGGGGATGCGCGAAACAATAATGGCGACCCAAAACTCGAAGTGATGCAATCAATTTTCACCCGAGCACGACAGGTTATCTGGCTTAACCCCGAGTCGCGGAGGGCCTGGGGGACGGGCGATTCGGAAATGTTACGCTACCAAAGTGCTTGTCATTTCGCCGCCGAATGCAATAATCTGAAGCAACTGGAACGTATTGTAGATCAGCTTTTAAGAAGTACCCGATAAAACCACATGGCTTACTCATGCAAAGATTGCAGCTACCGCGGGAACTCGAGTGGTCAATCAGGTAAATGCTCGGCGTACGGATCTTACAAGCATATAATATGGAAGTTATCCCCCTGAAACTTACCGCCACACAATTCCCTCTTAGCTGCTCACTCCAAGATTTAGTTCTGAACAGCTATGCCAGCTCTGCGCAGGCCACTGGTGACGGTCAACTGGTAATGGATCCGGGCGAGGTGCTTGTGAGGCTTCGTAAGATTGACAACTACAGACTCAGCCCAGTCGATGCGATACGCACCCAGGGCGAACTCGGAGACCCGAGGATGCCAAGTCCATCTCTGATGGCCATTTTGCAGTGGGTAAATGACGCCTTTGCACTCTGGGAGGAAGGATTCCCTATTGAAGAGCCAGTGGGTTCACAGCTCCGGAAAATGCTGCCTGCTATAGCGGCGCTCGCCATTGATGATGAACGCTTCTTTGTCCCCGGCAGCCACCCTCTGCACCAGCTACTCGACACACTGCACAGCAGCGCAATTGGCTGGCAGCCTCTTTTAGGCCGCGCCGGCCTTGCACTCGAACAACTAATCACCACTTCAGTAGAGGACCTCAACACCTGGCTAAACGAAGATGGCGTTGATCTGGATGTCCTGTGTGAAGACCTGATAGCCAAGGCAAACAAAGACCACGACAGAGCCCAACGCATGACCCAGCGACTGGTCGAAACGGAAAAGGGTAAATTCAAAACTGCCAGCGCCCGCTGGAAAAGCGCACAAATGATCAATGTTGCCCTGGAAGTTCACAAGGCAACTGCTGAAATCGGCGGTTTTTTGAAGGGCCCCTGGTACGAAAGTGCTCAGCTGGTGTTACTCAAGTTTGGCGCCGATTCCAGTGAGTGGGCGCAGATGTCGCAAACCACAATTGCACTTTTGGATTCACTTCAAATTGACCAATCCGCCGATGAGGACAAACGTCAGCACTTGTTCGAAGCGGTTACGAAACTGCCCAAAGAAATTAAGCGATGGTTGCTAAGCCTGCATATGGATCCGGACGGTGTCAGCGAAGCCATGGGCTTGATCGAACTGACTCACCTACATCTCCTGCGTCAGCAAGCTATTGCATTAGAAACAATTGAACCTCTCCCTATGGATGGGATGACACCGGAGCGAGTTGCCGACAAAGAACTGGAGAGCATTGACGATATTGATATTGGACAGTGGTTTCTTGTTGATTCCGGATCGGGCGAGTATCTGAGAGTTCAACTAGCACTCAAACTGGAGCAGGAACAGCTACTGCAGTTTACGAATCGGGCTGGAATTAAAGCAATGCAGCAAGGCTATGCGCAGTTCTGCGCTTTACTGGCAAGCGGAGATGCCACAGCGCTTCAAAGCGGCAGTAGCTTTAGCATTTGCCTGGCAAACGCGGCCGGAGTTTGGACTGAAGAAGAAGCGCAGCGTATTCAAGCTGAACAGCTGGAGTTTAAGACGGAAGCTACCGAGGATGTGACCTCGACACCCGAGCCCGAGGATGTGACCTCGACACCCAAGCCCGAGGATGTGACCTCGACACCCAAGCCCGAGGATTCGGATGAACTGCCCGACACATCATCTGACACCCACAGCATCAAGGAACCATCCGAGCCTGTGGATGCAGCGCGCGAAGAGCTAACGATCGAACTTGAGCCCACCGAGCCAGAAACTGAAATCATCATTCCAATGGGTACATGGATAGGATTTCACGATGGCGACACCCCACTAATGGCAAAACTGGCGGTCCACGACCTGGAGCAGGACAGTTACATATTTGTAAATCGACAAGGCATTAAAATGCGCTCCCTGAGCTTGCGGAAGCTGGTCGAGCTGATGGACCGTGACCAAGTGGAGATCTTGGAAGCCCGGTCAAATTTCAGAAGTGAAGTCACCCGTGTGAAAAAAAGCGAAGACTGACAGAGACCCTAGACGCTATGAGTGAAGATCAACGCAAACACGAACGGCTACTCTCCTCCGAGACAATATTCATTGAGCTGGTCTCTACCAGTTCACAAGGGCACGAAGGAGAAGTGGTTCGATGCAAAACAAATGACATTTCAACAAGCGGACTGCGCGCTCAAGCCCCCAAGGAACTCATCATCGGGGCAATATTGCAAGTTGGTGTCGATTTACAAGAAGCGCAAGACACGCTTTATCTGGCCGCTGAGGTGATTTGGTGCAAACCCGACAAGAACATCCCCGACAGCTGGTCGGCCGGGTTTGAGTTGCTCAATGCCAATGACTCAGATATAAAAACCTGGCGCAAAGTACTTTCTGAAATGGGTAAGGTTAGCTCCTGAAAGACGTCACTAACGATCGTAGATTTGAGATTCTTCATTACTAAGGGTCTCGAGACTGAAATTCAACTTTCCGTCATCAGTATCGTCTTCATCACCAGCAAACTTAATTTTGAGACGGACGTTGTTGGCGGAATCAGCATTCTTTAGCGCTTCCTCTTCGGTGATCATCCCCTCCTGAAACAGATCAAACAGAGCAGCGTCAAAGGTTTTCATTCCCGCTGATCCTGACTTTTCCATGACTTCCTTAATACCCTCAAACTCTCCTTTCAAAATAAGATCGGATATCATCGGGGTTCCCATGAGAATCTCAATCGCGGCGCAGCGTTTACCGTCAACAGTGGGGACCAACCGCTGAGAGACAAATGCCTGGAGATTGGCAGATAAATCCATCAACAGCTGAGCACGGCGCTCCTCCGGAAAGAAGTTTACAATACGGTCCAGAGCCTGGTTAGCGTTGTTGGCATGCAAGGTAGAAATACAAAGGTGCCCCGTTTCAGCAAAGGCCAAGGCGTGCTCCATGGTCTCTCGGTCACGGATCTCTCCGATCAGTATCACATCGGGCGCCTGTCGGAGCGTATTGACCAGCGCGTTGTGCCAGCTGCGCGTATCCACACCGACTTCACGCTGATTGACAATGCACCTTTTGTGGGAGTGAACATATTCCACAGGATCTTCGATGGTCACAATATGACCACTGCTGTTGATATTGCGATAGTCGATCAACGCGGCAAGGGAAGTGGACTTACCCGAGCCAGTGGCACCTACAAACAGCATCAATCCACGCTTTCGCATCACCACCTCAGTCAAGATTGGCGGCAGCCGCAAATCTTGCCAATTTGGGATCTCAGCGACGATATTACGAGCCACCAATCCGACCTCGTTTCGCTGCATAAAGATATTTACCCTAAAGCGGCCGTAACCGGAAATCGAGTAGGCCAGGTTCATTTCCAGCTCCAATTCAAACTCAGCCTGTTGGGTTGGATCCATTATTTCGTAGGCAATTTCTTTAATCTCACCGGGCTGCAGAATATCGCTGCCAATAGGCATTAATTGCCCCTCAAATTTAGCGCAGGGAGGTGCACCGGTACTCAGATATAAATCGGATCCATCGCGTGTTGCCAGAAGCTTGAGCCACTCGGTTATTCTCACTATGTTCTCTCCAATATCGGCGACTTGAGGTCGGGAGCACCAAGTGCGCTAAAAAGCACAGGGCAGCGCCTTTGAAATGCTCATCGTACTCTATCACCGAGCATAGGCTAAGAAAAACCCCGGCGGTAATAATGCTGGATTTGAGGCCGCTGCTATCAGCCCTATGCGAGAACCAGCATCACCAAATTTGGCTGTCTGTATTTCAAAAATGGCCCCCTAAACACTCAATGAGGACAAAAGAAGCTTAACAATGCCGCATGATCTCGGGCTTTTAGCAGCAACCAAACTTTTTCAGGGATGCCCCAAAACCGGTCACCGGAAATCTGTACTCTACTGCGTGTGCACTATACACTTGCCGCAATCTACCATGGCGCCAGGAAGACAAGCCGGCGCGCCGCAGAAACGCAGGATAACGCCTGCGATTCAACTGAACTAACCGCCAACAGGAGCACCGATTGTCTACCCATCTAGAGCAGCAGGTGCAAGACCTGAACAACCCGGAAGGCCTCCAGATCCTCACCCAGATCAAACGCGGCCTTGAGAAAGAAAGTCTGCGGATTGATGATAAAGGTAGTCTAGCGCAAACACCCCACCCCAAGGGGCTGGGGTCGGCCCTGACACACTCCTCGATAACCACGGATTACTCAGAGGCATTAATGGAGTTCATTACCTCTCCGAACGAGAGTATAGAGCAGAGCCTGGAAAGGCTTGCCGATGTGCACAGTTACGTCTACCAACATCTCGACGGTGAAATACTATGGGCCGCCAGCATGCCCTGTATCGTAAGCGGAGACGGCAGCATCCCCATCGCTGAATATGGCAAATCCAATGTCGCGCAAATGAAAGAGGCCTATAGGAAAGGTCTGGGGCACCGTTACGGCAGAATGATGCAGGCCATTGCCGGCATCCACTACAATTTTTCGATGCCCGAAGAATACTGGAAGCAGGCCTGGGAGGCAGCGGGGCAGCCCGGCGAACTAGCCGACTACATTAGCGATCGCTATCTCGCGTTGATAAGGAATTTTCATCGCTATTCCTGGCTGCTGATCTATCTCTACGGTGCCTCGCCCGCAGTATGCTCGAGTTTTCTTCGGGGTCGAGATGACCACAACTTACAGAGCTTTGACGAGGAGTCCCGCAGCCTGCACCTTCCCTACGGCACTGCTTTGAGAATGGGTGATCTGGGCTACAACAGCGATGCGCAAGGAGATATGAAGGTTTGCTACAACGCGCTCGACGACTACGTGGAAACTCTCAGCGAGGCCATTCAGTTACCACACCCGGAATACGCCAGTATTCGCAGTGGGCAAAACGGTGATTACCAACAGCTAAACGATAGCCTGTTGCAAATTGAGAACGAGTTTTACAGCGCTATACGCCCGAAGCGAGTGGCCTTTTCAGGTGAGACACCACTGGGGGCTCTGCGGCGCGGCGGCATTGAATACATTGAGGTACGCTGCGTTGACGTCAGCCCCTTCTCACCTGTAGGTTTAGATGCCCAGCAAATTCGGTTTATGGATGTGTTTCTGCTGTACTGCCTGATGGAAGAAAGCCCGTGTTGTAATGATGAGGAGCAGACGCTTCAGTCCAAAAACATCGAGGCCGTTGTGAATCGCGGTAGGCAGCCGAATCTAAAGCTGAATGAGAACGGCGAGGAAACTCTTTTATCTGAGTGGGCCAGCAAACTGCTTGCTTCCATGTCGAGCATTGCCCAGACAATGGACAAGGCCTTTTCTAGCACTGACTACAGCCAGACCTTAGCCGAGCAAATGGCGAAAGTTGACGATCCGGAATTGACCGCGTCTGCCAGGATACTACGTGAAATGACCGAAAAAAATCTGCCCTTTTTCCGCCTTGCCATGGAATACAGTAAACAGTGGTCAGAGCACTTCCTAAACCGTCCACTGTCTGAAGCCAAGCAATCGCTTTTCGATAAGGAGTGCAGCAGATCCACCCAGGCACAAGCTGAGATCGAGCAATCGGACACCCTTAGCTTTGATGAATATCTTAAGAACTTCTACGCCCAATACCCCGGGTTATAAGTCCGACAGGCCCAGATGAATTTTCTGGCCCACTTCCATCTTGCCTGGCCCGACGAGGGCATGATTGCAGGTGGACTGGAGGGCGACTTTTACAAGGGACTCCTCCCCGGCGACTTGCCAGAGCACATTTTACGCGGCGTAAAGTTACATCGAGCCATTGACGCATTTACAGATAATCACGCTCTAATCGTCGAGCTTCGTACCCATTTTCCAACTCCACTTAGACGATATGCCGGAATTTTGATCGATCTTAGTTTCGACCATTACCTGACCCAGCATTGGTCCAAATACTCCCGACTAAAACTAACAGATTTTAATAGTCGCGTGTGCCGTATTCTAAATACGCACGAAGCTCACTTGAGTGAAGGATCACGCACGATGCTAGGCCGAATACAGGAATACGATATCCTGAATCTTTACCACGATTGGGATACGGTAACGGCGACCGCAACCCGCATTGGGGAGCGTTTCCAACGCGGCAATCCACTCCTGGATGTCGACACTCAACTACCCCCGATCAAACACGAGCTGGAGCGCACCTTTCTTGAATTTTACCCAAAGCTGCTGACGTTTAGCGAAACTCAGCAAGCCCATTTGAACTAACGCAGCTCCGAACTATTATCGGCGCACCCCCGCTTGCCCCCCGCACGCCACTTTAATATAGTTGGGTATGGGGCCAAAAAATACAAAGGGAACGGTTGATGCCGACAAGCAACGAAAATCCAAGTGAACAATTCGCCGCTGTAGAAACCTTACTAAGCACCTGGCTGCAAGAACGCAATCATGTCCTCGCAAAGTACACTCACATAGCAATCTTCACCGAAAGCGCTTGGGACGGCCCCGCACTGGAAGAGCAACAAAAGGATCTTTGCGCCCTGTTAGTCGACTATGTTTCTGCAGGTCACTTTGAGGTTTTTCACAGGCTGATTGCCGAAGCGGAGGCCTTTGCCGATGGCACCGAAAAATTGGCAGAGAATCTGATGCCTGCCATCGCAGACACTACAGAAGTCATTTTGGCCTATGAAGAAAAATACAGTGCAGGTCCCAATGGACCGGAGACCTTAGAGCGCGATCTATCTGTGTTGGGGGAATCACTAGAATCGAGGTTTGTGCTGGAAGACCAACTGATTGCCGGTCTTCACAACACACATAGGCAGTAAACCGCTGGGGCCTAACTACCTTCTACACCAAGAAAAGCGTTACAAAAAGAGCACTATTTCTCTTCCTGGCCTGCGATAGAAATAAGCTCAACATCGAAGATCAGTGTCGCATTGGGGCCAATGCTTGCACCAGCACCACCAGCGCCGTAAGCTATATCAGAGGGGATAAACAACTTCCACGTGGAACCGACCGACATCAATTGCAAAGCTTCGGTCCAACCCGCAATAACCTGGCCAACACCGAAAGAGACGGTTTCACCTCGAGCATAAGAGGAATCGAACTCTGTTCCATCTAACAGTGTTCCACGATAATGAACTTCAACCGTGTCCTCAGCACCAGGCTTAGCGCCATCTCCAGCTTTTACAACCTGATACTGCAGGCCTGATTCCGTAACAACCACGCCTTCCTTGGTGCTATTTTCCGCTAGGAAAGCAGCGGCAGCGACAGCATTTGCTTCACCAGCCGAGGCTTGAGCGACTTGTTGAGCTTCCTGTGCTTTTTGCTGGAATGCCTGCATTTCAGCCGCAATTTCTTCCTGGCTTAAACGTGGCTCGCCCGTCTCTAAAGCATCGCGCAGTCCCAGTGAGAATGCGTCAACATCCATGGGCACAGAGTCAGCTTTCATGCGCTCGCCCAAGCCGTAGGCGATGCCATAGCTCAAGCGCTGCGCAGAACTTTCCAGGGCAACAGCAGGTACAGCGGCTTCTGGCGCTTCAGCGGTAGGTGTTTGTTGGTTGCAAGCTTGTAAAACGAACAGACTGGACAGAGCCAGTGGTAATGCGTACTTCTTCATATGATCAATCCATAGTCATTGATATCAAGGGATCCGCAGACCCACCATTGTGCGGGCCACATCTTACTACTGGGAGCACCTATTTTGCCAGCCCGGGTAAAGACTCAATCAAGCCGGCAGAACATTGCAAAGTGTAACCACCAGCCGGCTCCAGGCAGCGGTTACTTTCGTTCCGGCTGGAATGAGCATCGCAAGATTTTTCTGCCCGGTTTCACCTGCACTCATCAGAGGCTCCGAAGTATTGAAGTATTCCCACATCACCTGCTGCTGATGCTTCTCTGATTCCAATTCAATGTCTTTTACCCGGTCACGCAATAAATCGACATCTGAAAAGCTCTTGAGCTGGCGACGTATGGCTCGCAAAGGGATAACCACCTCATGTTGCCAACGGCCGATGTGCGAGTCCAATCCCTCCAGGTGAATGGTTGTCAGCATCAATCCACAGCTAGCCAACCAGCTGGCGTAAAGTATCAGGTTGATGTCTAACCCCATCTCATCCTGCACTGACAAAGCCGCTTGCGCGAGCCCTTCGATCTCATAGGTAGAGAGCGAATACTTCCAAAATTCATTACTCATGGCCTATCCATCTGGTTACCAAACCGTACAGCGAGTATTATGCGCGCCTTATGATTATTCTACGCGATATCAGTCTCCGTCGGGGCAGCAAAAACCTGCTGAGTGAGGCGAACATAACCATTCAGCCTGGGCAAAGATTGGCTCTAATTGGAGCCAACGGATGCGGAAAGTCCAGCTTGTTTGCGCTGCTTTTGGGTGAGCTGGGTGCCGATCACGGTGATATCACCGGCATGGACAAACTTCGACTGTCTCATATGGCCCAAGAGGTTCAGACAAGTGATTCATTGGCCGGAGAGTATGTTCTCAGAGGCGATGCGCAACTGGCCGCGCTCAGAGACAAGTTACAGTCGGCCGAAAGCACCGAAGACTTCAGTACCGCAGCGAATATTCACAATGAACTCGAGGCCAACGACGGCTACAGCGCAGAAAGACGGGTAGAAAGGCTGTTACTGGGCCTGGGATTTAAAGACGGCGCGACCCGCAGACCCGTCAGTGATTTTTCTGGCGGCTGGCGCATCCGGCTCAACCTGGCCAGAGCACTCATGACGCCCTCGGATGTCCTTTTACTGGACGAACCGACCAATCACCTGGACCTGGACGCTACGCTTTGGTTGCAGCAATGGTTGCAGCAGTATCCTGGAACCCTGGTAATGATTTCCCATGATAGGGACTTTATAGACGCCACCTGTCAGCGCATCATTCACATTGAGCACAAACAACTCAACGGCTACCCGGGAACCTACACCGCATTTGAACTGCAGCGCGCAGAACGTCTGGCCAACCAACAGGCAGGTTATGAAAAGCAACAAAAGCGCGTATCGGAGATAGAAGATTTTGTCAGGCGCTTCCGCTACAAGGCAACCAAAGCCAAACAAGCACAGAGCAGACTGAAAGAGCTGGAGCGAATGCAGCAACTAGCACCCGCCCACATAGACTCCCCATTTGACTTCAGCTTTGTCCCGCCAGCCAAAAGTAGCGATCCACTGCTAATACTGGACCAGGCAACCCTGGGTTATGGCGACAGTGTGATTCTCAATAAAGTGAGCTTGACGCTTCGACCCGGCAGCCGATACGGGCTGCTTGGAAAAAACGGCGCGGGTAAATCAACCTTACTGAAAAGTTTGATTGGTGACTTACCGTTGTTAGAAGGTCGTCGCACACCCGGCGAGCACTGCCATATCGGTTACTTTGACCAACAGCAACTTGAAGCGCTGGACATTGAGGCCAGTGCAGCTTTACACCTGCAAAGATTGAGCCCAACAGCGCGGGAACAGGAAATACTCAACTTCTTGGGAGGCTTTAACTTTCGAGGCGAGAACGCAACCAGTGCGATTGCACCATTTTCAGGCGGCGAAAAGGCGAGACTCGCGCTGGCAATGGTGGTGTGGCAACGACCCAATCTGCTGGTGCTCGATGAGCCGACGAATCACCTGGACCTGGATATGCGCCACGCTATGGAAGTTGCGCTGCAAGCCTACGAAGGTGCCGTATTGTTGGTAAGTCACGATCGCCACATGCTGCGCAACACTGTAGAGGAGCTACTACTTGTCCACGATGGAAGAATACAGGAGTACCAGGAAGATCTTGAAGGTTACGAAAAGTGGATTCTAGGCAGCTATAAGGAAAGCGATAAACCCTCTGCAGAAGCCGCTGATAATTCGCGTAAAGAAAAACGCCAGCAAGCGGCGACCCGACGCGAGACTCTCAGGCCACTTTTGAACGCGGTTAAGAAGACAGAAAAGCGCATGGCTGAGACTGACAAAGAACTGGAGGGTATCCAGGATCGTTTAGGTAACAGTGACTTGTATGAAACCGAGCAAAAAAAGGAGTTGGCTGATTTGCTGAGACGAGAAGGTGAATTGAAAGCACTGGCAGGTGAGCTTGAGGAAGAGTGGCTAGAGCAACAGGAAACACTGGAAGAGTTCAACAGCTAGTGAGTGCGATTGAGGAACATCCAGGGACGGCCTGACCCGCACCGACTCACGCTTTGAATACTATACGCGTAAACTGAAAGCCTGGAAGCTTGATTGGGGATGGCAAATCGTCGAGCGCATGGATGCGCGGAGCGGCCATCCGCGAGCCGAGCCCCCATCGATCGGTTTACGGCGTGTTTGCAAGCCCCAATCAGGCTTCCGAGCTGCACTGAACCTGCCAAAAAACACTTAAACAACAGTTTTGAATCAGCTTGGTCCGCCAATTGCTGTTATGTCCTGTCCAGGCACGCCGTGAACCCATCCGTGGGGGCTCAAGGGACGTAGCAGATTCCAACGGCAGGTTTTTCAAGGAGAACCCTTACGGATGAGCGCTATTTAACTTCTGATCAATCTGTCTTTTCCCGCACGCGACAGTTTCTTAATAGCCGATTCACGACTCTGCGCAACACTGCGATCTGCAGCAGAAGCAGACCAAAGCAACCGCACCGGACGCCGGCCCCGCGTATATTTAGGACCACCGGGTTTCTCGCCGTTGTGTTGCAACAAGCGGCGATCCAAATCTCGGGCTACACCGGTATAGAAAGTACCGTCGGCACATTCCAAAATGTAGACCTGCCATTCCCCGGCCATTAAATTAGCTGCGCTGAACCTTCAGCCGCGGGTCCAGGCATGATATCGCTCCAACCAGGACAGCACTTTTTCAGGCTTACGATCTTTCTGCCACTGTCCGGCCACAAACTTATTACTTTCTGAAAGAGTGGGGTAAATATGGATCGTCCCAAGAATTTTCTTTAGTCCAATACCATGCTTCATGGCCATTACGAACTCTGTAATCAGTTCCGCCGCATGATAGCCCACGATGGTGGCACCGAGAATTTTGTCTTTTCCTGGAACGGTCAACACCTTAATAAACCCGTGAGCCTCTCCATCTGCAATAGCGCGATCCAGATCATCGATGCCGTAACGAGTGATTTCATGCGGAATTTTTTGTGCAATGGCATCCATTTCATTAAGACCCACTCGAGCCACTTCTGGGTCCGTAAAGGTAGCCCAGGGCACAACTGAGTAATCCACTTTGAAACGCTTAAACCGACCGAACAAAGCATTCACTGCGGCAAACCAGGCCTGATGACTTGCCATATGAGTGAATTGGTAGGGACCGACAATATCGCCGCAAGCCAATATCGTAGGAATCTTGGTACGCAGATAGTCATCCACAGCGATAGTCTTTTGTGCAGTTAGCTCGATACCGAGTTCCTCAAGACCAAGACCTTCAGTATTTGCGGCACGACCGACGGCGAGAAGCACACGATCGAACGACAGCTCTCGATCGCCATCAGGTGTTTTAAAGACGCCAGAGTGCCCTTCGGACGAAGAAGTAAACAGCTGGGCATCATAATGGGTGTAGACCTCGATTCCGTTGCGTTCAAAGGCTTCCATCACAGCCTCGACCACATCTGCATCTTCCCTTGGCATTATACGATCCGAGTGCGTCACTAATTTCACTCGGGTCCCCAGACGCGCGAACGCCTGCGCCAGTTCACAACCAATGGGGCCTGCACCTAAAACCAACAGCGTGCCCGGTGCCTCGCGAATATCCCACAATGTGTCTGATGTCAGATAATCCAATTGATCAAGACCGGGGATGTCTAGCTCCCGGGCTCGTGCACCGCTAGCGATAACGATGTGCTGGGCGCGGATAACTTGGCCGTTAACCTCGACCTCCCAGGGCGAAACGATCTTAGCCTGCCCACTGACGCAGTCCACACCAAGACCAGTGAATCGCTCAACTGAATCGTGAGGCTCGATGGTTTTAATAACAGACTGAACCCGGGACATCACCGCCGGAAAGTCTACTTTTACGGTCATTTCACCCAGACCGAACTCTGGAGCTCTGCGAGCGTAATCTGCAATCCGAGCGGAACGAATAATAGCTTTACTGGGTACGCAACCCGTATTGAGACAATCTCCGCCCATTTTGTGTCGCTCAATCAAGGTGACTTTAGCTTTCACCGTTGCCGCTATCAACGCGGTAACAAGGCCAGCAGAACCCGCACCGATGACAACCATGTTGGTATCGAATTTATCGGGGCGGGTGAACCGCTCCAGTGCTTTTCGTGCTTGAAGGTAACTCACAAACCAATTCGCTATCAGTGGAAATACGCCCAATAGAGCAAAGGAAATCAGTAGGGGCAGAGAAACAATACCGCTCAAACCGTCAAGCTCGGCCAACTGAGTGCCTGCGTTCACATAGACCGCCGTACCTGCGAGCATTCCTATCTGGGACACCGCATAAAAGCGCCAAACGGCGACAGGCAACAAACCCATTAAGAGGTTCACCACCACAAAAGGAAACAGAGGAACGAGCCTCAGGGAAAACAGATAGAGGGCGCCATCTTTTTCAAAACCCTCGTTGAGAGAATTCAGATGACGACCAAATTTCTTCTGTACCCAATCACGCAGCAGTGTTCGGGACATTAAAAAAGCCAGGGTCGCACCAATGCTGCTGGCAAATGATGCTAATAGTAGCCCCGTCCAAAAACCGAATAACGCACCACCGGCAAGCGTCATTATGGCGGCGCCTGGAATAGACAGACCCGCCACCGCTACGTACGCGATGAAGAAAATAAACGCACTTAGAACAGGATTATTCGTCCTCCAGAAAAGTAGCTCGCTTAAGCTCTCGCGGAGCGTGTCTAGCTGCAGATAACTACCAAGATCAAAATAAAACCACCCGAAGGCCGCTGCGCCGAGAATACCGAGTATGAGAATTTGCTTGCTGCGCAATGTGGTCTCCTTAATAGAGGCTGTTGAATCAAACGTGCGAGGTTACGCTTAGAGAGCCGAGTGTGCCAACAGTTCCCGACCATTGGGAAAAGTTAGATTGCCCCGCCGACAACCATAGCTGCGAGAAATATGAGAATAACCAAAAACTCTAGTCGAGCGCTTGTACCCTACCCTGCCGGTGGTATTATGAGCCACCTTAAAATCTTGCGGACCCAACAATCTGCCGACCCCTTGGAGAGAACCATGAGCCCGAATATTGTACATGTTACCGACAGCACCTTTGATGAAGAAGTATTGAACTCCGACGTCCCTGTTCTGGTCGACTTTTGGGCTGAATGGTGTGGCCCCTGCAAAATGATTGCCCCTTTGCTGGATGAAATCGCGGCCGAATTTGACGGCAAAATTAAGGTTTGTAAAGTTGATGTAGACGCAAATCCGGATATTGCTCCCAAGTTTGGCATCCGCGGAATCCCTACGTTAATCGCCTTCAAGGACGGAAACGCCGAAGCCACCAAGGTGGGTGCACTGTCGAAAACTCAACTGACCGAATTTGTGCAGGAAGTGCTTTAGTAGCCTCAGCAGGCGTTTAATATTCCGCCCCGGGAACCCAAACCTGGGGTAAATCTACTCAAAAAAAGCGGTAGACGCCCCTTCTCACTCGTGCTACATTTACTCCGCTGGCGCATTTCTGCGCGGCAATAATAATTCCACTATCCAACTAATATTCCATTAGCATTCGAAAGCGAAGCTGAACATCACCGGCCAAACCTTGTTTCACGCCAATACACTTTGCGTTTGAATATTTATGAATCCTATCCTCAATCACACTCTAAATTAATCTATGAACTTAACTGACCTTAAAACAAAAAGCACACAAAACCTTATCGACATCGCTAAAGAGATCGGCCTGGACAACATGGCGCGATCACGCAAGCAAGACATCATTTTTGCCATTCTGAAACGCCACGCCAAAAGTGGTGAAGACATCTCTGGCGATGGCGTACTGGAGATTCTGCAAGACGGATTCGGTTTTCTGCGCTCAGCAGAAGGCTCTTATCTAGCCGGCCCAGATGATATTTATGTCTCACCCAGCCAGATCCGCCGGTTCAACCTGCGCACCGGCGATACGATTAAGGGCAAGATTCGTCCTCCCAAAGACAGCGAGCGCTATTTTGCATTGTTGAAAGTTGACGAAGTCAATTTCAACAAGCCTGAAAACTCCAAGCACAAAATACTATTCGAAAACCTGACACCTCTTTTCCCCGACGAACGCCTTACCCTTGAAGTAGGTAATGGCAGCACTGAAGATCTCACTGGAAGAATTATTGACTTGATCGCACCCATTGGCAAAGGCCAACGGGGCCTGCTGGTTGCACCGCCGAAGGCGGGTAAGACTATTATGATGCAGAGCATTGCGCAGGCGATTATCACCAATAATCCTGAGTGCGACATTATCGTTTTGCTCATCGATGAGCGGCCAGAAGAAGTGACCGAAATGCAGCGTTCAGTCGGTGCACGAGGAGCAGAAGTTGTCGCTTCGACGTTTGATGAACCCCCTTCGCGACACGTACAAGTTGCCGACATGGTGATTGAAAAAGCCAAGCGACTGGTAGAGCACAAACGAGACGTAATTATTCTGTTAGATTCGATCACCCGCCTCGCGCGAGCTTACAACACAGTTATCCCGAGTTCCGGCAAGGTGCTGACCGGTGGTGTAGATGCACACGCATTGGAGCGCCCAAAGCGCTTTTTTGGTGCAGCCCGAAATATCGAGGAAGGTGGCAGCTTGTCGATTATAGCGACGGCCCTGGTTGATACTGGCTCCAAAATGGATGAAGTAATCTACGAAGAGTTTAAGGGTACAGGCAATATGGAACTCCACCTGGACCGTAAGATCTCAGAAAAACGTATTTACCCGTCTATCAACATTCGCCGCTCTGGCACTCGCCGCGAAGATTTACTGACCGCCGAGGACGAACTTCAGCGCATGTGGATTTTGCGAAAACTGTTACACGGTATGGAAGACACCAGTGCCATCGAATTTTTGTTGGACAAACTTAAGGACACCAAGTCCAATGAAGAGTTTTTCAAATCGATGAAGCGCAAATAAGCCATTATCCCAGCTGGCGCACATTGCGCCAAATGAAGACAATGTATACTGTTCTCTAGTCCACATTAGGGAACAGGCATCACACCTTGAAATACAAAGACCTGCGGGAATTCATCGCTTTTCTAGAGCAGCGCGGTGAACTAAAGCGAATCAAAACGGAAGTCGACCCGAATCTGGAAATGACGGAGATTTGTGATCGCACTCTCCGAGCCGGTGGCCCCGCCCTACTGTTCGAAAACCCCAAAGGATTCAATACCCCGGTTCTTGCAAACCTGTTTGGCACCGAACAAAGAGTGGCTATGGGTATGGGTGCAAAAGACCTGAAAGCACTGCGCGAGATCGGTGAACTACTGGCGTATTTGCGTCAACCTGATCCGCCCAAGAGCCTGCGAGATGCTTGGGATAAGGCGCCTATACTCAAGCAGGTGCTGAATATGGGGTCAAAATTAGTCAAGAACGCGCCCTGTCAGCATCATGTAAAGTCCGGCGAAGACGTCGACTTGTATCAGCTTCCCATCCAAACCTGTTGGCCCGAAGATGCAGGGCCCCTCATTACCTGGCCGCTAGTCGTCACGAAAGGTCCTAACAAAGAAAGACAAAACCTCGGCATTTACAGACTCCAACTCATTGCGCGCAACAAGCTTATTATGCGTTGGCTATCTCATAGAGGCGGAGCGCTGGACTATCGAGAATGGCAAATTCAGCATCCGGGCAAGCGCTATCCTGTGGCAGTGGTTTTAGGTTCTGACCCCGCCACGACACTGGGCGCAGTTACCCCGGTGCCCGACAATATTTCTGAATACGCATTTGCAGGATTATTGAGAGGAAGTAAAACCGAGCTCATTGAATGCTACAGTGCCGGATGCAAAGAACACGGACTGCAGGTCCCAGCATCTGCGGAGTATGTATTGGAAGGATACCTTGAGCCTGGCGAGATGGCGGACGAAGGTCCCTTCGGAGACCACACAGGCTACTACAACGAGGTAGACAAGTTCCCGGTGTTTACTGTGGAGACGATGACTTATCGGGAATCTCCGATTTACCACAGCACCTATACCGGCCGTCCACCCGATGAACCCGCGATACTTGGCATGGCTCTGAACGAAGTCTTTATCCCGATATTGCAGAAGCAGTATCCTGAAATCGTCGATTTCTATCTGCCACCTGAAGGCTGTTCTTATCGCCTGGCAGTTGTCACCATACGCAAGGAGTATCCGGGCCACGCCAAGCGAGTCATGTTGGGCGTCTGGTCTTTCCTACGGCAGTTCATGTATACCAAGTTTGTCATCGTGACTGACGAAGACGTGAACGCCAGAGACTGGAAAGACGTGATCTGGGCAATGACTACGCGTATGGATCCGCAACGCGATTCGGTCTTTATCGAAAACACACCGATAGACTATCTGGACTTTGCATCACCTGTTTCGGGGCTCGGATCCAAAGTCGGCTTCGACGCTACCCATAAATGGCCCGGCGAAAGTCAGCGCGAATGGGGTCGTCCCATCGTTATGGATGACAAAGTGAAGCAACGTGTTGACGATATATGGGAAGAGCTGGGAATTGAGCTATAGCGCCGCACCCAAACTCGCAATATTTAGGCGCTAGCCAACCTTTTCACCACAGGGTCGGCCTTGTCGGGCATGGGAAGCTCTGGAAGCCCTGATTCTTTCAGCATGAGACCTTCGCGGTAGTAGGCCGCACTGACTTTTGCCTCGCCAAGATTTTCCAGAAGCCGCCCTAACTCCGCACAGGTTTCCGAACTGCGCACCAGCTTAAAGCTGTTTTCAAAATAATCCCGAGCCTTTCCCCACAACTCATTTTTAGCCGCCAAGCGACCTAAACACATCTGAAGTTGTGCATCTTGATCATGCGCTTTCAGCCAAGTCTCCGCATGAGCTAATTGTTTGGAGGCATTGGAGCCATCAACAAAAGCGTAGAGGCGTGCCAGCGAACTGTTCCAGTTCTGCTTGAGGCTACGTTGAATAAATTTCTCGGCGGCGGCATGTTCCTTTAGATTAATGAGAGAAGTGACGTATTGCTGCTGTAATTCCGGTTTTTTCTTGAACTTCGAGGGGAGCTTTTCCCAGGCCTCATTCGTTTTTTCCGCATCACCGGAACTCACTGCGCTCTGAAAAAGCTGTGTGTGAACAGTAGATTCAAGCGCCAAAAAATCAGCCTCATCAACTACTTTGTATTTCTTTAGCTCTGGTAAAAGCTCTGCCAATCCATCCCAGTCTTTCAGACCCTCGTAGACCTTACGCAACAAATCTAGAACATAGGGGTGTTTTCCGGCATCGCGGCGCGCCCGCACGAGAGTAGCCAAAGCTTGTTCGTACTGGCCCCCGCCGATTTTCATTTCAGCCTGGGTTAGCTCAATGGCGATACCCGCGTCGGCCTCCGAACTCTCCGCAGAGCCCAGGTATTCGCGCATTTTTTCGGGCTCGTTCAATTGGTAGCTGGCTCTAGCTGCTACCAGGTAATTGATTAAAGGGGCCTCGTTGCCCTGAGCACCTCGCAACAACTGTCTCCGCGCCGCGCCCCAGTTGCCTTCAATAAAACTGATTAAGCCTCTATTGGTGAGTTTGGCACTCTGACGGGCCTGTCTCGCACCCAGCCAACCTGTCAGAGAATCCTTACCGCCCCAGAATTTTCTCCACAACTGCAGCATCAAATAGATGGCACTGGTGAAAATACCTAAACAGAAAAGCCCTACCCAAAAGCTGGTCTCAACCGTGTAATTACTAAAGGATAACAGTACATAGCCCGGATCAACTTCGATCAGTGCTACCAGGCCGACGCCCAACAAAAGGCCGATGAGACAAAAGATAAAAAATTTACGCATGGCTATTTACCATCTTCGAGCAACAAACGTTGACGCATCGCATCATCTAGCTCCCTAAGGGAGCGAGATACGTCGGGAATATCCACCGCGATAGTTTGTTGGGTCAAGTTTGAGATATCTCGCGCTAATGCCTGAGATCCAGCTTGGTCGACCTCGAAGAATTGCTGTACCCAATGTCCAGCTCGCTGCAGACTCTCACGAAATAGCAACTGATTGCCGGACAAAAGCGCAACCTGAGCCTGCTCCAACAGCATATGCATATTTTGCCTAATCATTCCCTCCCATTGAGGATCCATCAGCGCCTCATAGGGCACGTCTCGACGCCGGATGACAATATAATCAGAGAGCTTGTGTAGGGCCTGCTCGTATCCGCGCTGCAAACGACCTCTCCAATCTACTGGTTCAGCGCTTTCCAAGACAGCCTCACGCTCAGGCATACGAAACACCTTCAATTGCTCCACTTGCCCCATCATAGCGCTCAGGCGTAAGTACAAACCCTCTACGTCCACTTTGGGAACAGAGCGAAGCACTGCAAGATCGGCCGCAACTGCCGCACGAGCGCTGTGTAAATTAACGTCATCAAGTTCCAGTAAGATACTATCAGCGCTGTTCAGTAGCGCCACTGCCGCAACAACATCGCCCGCCATGATGAGCCGCTGATTAGATAGGCGCAGCAAATATTCTACCTCAGCGAGCAACCAGTCATCGCGATCTATAGCATCAAATCGTGCGATCTCTTCGCGCTGCGCATCTTGGGATGCTTCGAGGCGCGCTAACAAAGCGCCTTGCTCCGAACTCGAATTTTGCAATTTGGTTAGGCCTGCCTGCAATCTCGACTGCAAACTCTGATCAAGTTTCGCCAAAACAGCCTGTTGATTGTCTTCAGCTGACTCGAGCGCTCCCAGGCGCTGATCCAGTATCCCTTCCCGACGCAATGCCTCTCGTCCTGACCATGCAGCGGCTAGGCAGATACCAATGATGAGCAGCAGGCAAAACCACGCCAGAACAGAGGAACCGCGTTTTCCGGTCGCAGCAGTTGACGCCACAGCAAAGGGTTCTTTGGGAGGCGCAGAGGCTGGATTCCAAGCAGGCGCTTCTTTGCCTGATTGCGAAACTGATGACTTCCCGTCGTCCTTGCTTGTTATTGTTTTATCGTCCGACTTTTCGCTCAATCTCTATTCTCCGGTGCCTGATGATTAGTCTGCCGCCATCCCTGAACTGCCTCAAGCATGGCCGCATCTGATGCGTTTGCGGCGCTGCGCACATTGGTAAATCCACGCTCGATCGCTATCTGCGCGACTCGAGTGGAGGGAACTATAAGGGGCACAAACGCCAATTTAGTGTTTTCTTGCAGGCTAAGCAACGCCAACATATTCTCCAGCGCTTCTGAGCTGCTGATAAGCACTAGCTGAGGCTGCCACAGCGCCAATTTTGCCCCCAGTTCACCCATCGCCAGAACAGGAGATCGCCGTCGATAGCAGCACAATTGATCCACTTTCGCACCTTTTAGCCTCATCTCATCTCGCAAGGTTACCCTGCCACCCTCACCTTTTACAATTAGCACTCGTCGACTGTCAACACAGTGTAATAGATGATGTTTCAACAGACTTTCACTGGTCATCTGCGGACCACCGTTGATTGCCGAAACCCCATGCTTTTCAAGCTGCCCGGCAGTGGCTTCGCCGATGGCGAACCACTTGGGACCGCGGGGTAATTTCGGCCAGGTGGGATGTATCCAGCTCATACCGAAGCGCACAGCATTGCCACTGATGAAAATAATGTGGTCGTAACGATCTAACTGCGCGATACAGCGCGAGGCCGCATCACTGAGCTTTTCCAGTGGAACAAGTTCCAGCATTGGCTCGCTGCGTGGCTCAAAACCCAATTCGGCAAGTTGCTCGCACAGTGCAGCAGCCTGACCGGCGGGTCGGGTGACCAGCACCACAGGTTTATTGCCCATAGACCTCGGCCAGAATATCCGCAGCACCTTGCGCTATTAAATCATCGGCAACCGACACCCCCAATTGCTCTGCCATTGCAGCGGGAGCCGTAGCCTGCGCACGCAATAACAGTGAACCATCAGGTTTTCCAACCAGTCCACGCAGCCAGAGATTCTCACCCGAGCCGTCAAACTCTGCAAAGCAGGCGATTGGCACCTGACAACCACCTTGCAACCTCCGATTCAAGGCTCGCTCTGCGGTCACACGCAAAGCAGTGGGTTCATGATGCAACACTTTGAGCAGTGTTCTGACCTGTACAGCATCACTGCGAATTTCAATGCCTACAGCACCTTGCCCCGCAGCCGGTAGCGAATCCGTCACCGCAATGGATTGCTTAATTCGGGTCGCCATGCCCAGGCGAATCAGCCCAGCACTGGCTAGAATAATAGCGTCATATTCACCTTCATCCAGTTTCCTAAGCCGAGTATTTACATTGCCGCGTAGAAACCTGACTGTTAAGTCCGGACGACTTTCTCGCAGCTGACACTCACGTCGCAGGCTCGATGTCCCCACCACAGCGCCTGGCGGCAAACTGGAAAGAGATTGAAAATGATTGCTCACAAATGCGTCGGTGGGGTCCTCGCGCTCGCAAATCACCCCCAGAGCCAAGCCCGGAGGGAAGTCCATCGGCACATCTTTCATTGAATGCACTGCTATGTCGGCGGAACCATCGAGCAAAGCCGTTTCAAGTTCTTTGACGAACAGGCCTTTCCCGCCAACTTTTACCAAAGGGACATCCAAAAGCTGGTCTCCGCGAGAAGTCATTCCCAGTAATTGGACATCAAGGCCTGGATGGGCGCGGCGCAAAGCGGTTTGCACAAACTCCGCCTGCCACAGAGCAAGAGGACTCTCCCGGGTAGCAATGGTTAAAGACATAAGTGTAAATCCTGAAATACAGTGGCCATTGTAACATCGCGCTACAAGTCACCGCGAGAACGCTAAGTTTGGCGACTTCAGCTGCGAAGCATACGCTCTTTTACATCCGACAAATGCCGTCGGCTAACCGCCGGGCGAGAATCAACACCATCGAGCTCAACTAACCAACTACCGCTTTCGTCGCGCTGCAGACGACTGATATGACCCACCGAGACTAGAGCGTTCCTATGAACACGCAGGAACCGCTCGGAAAATTCCTCCTCGAGATCCTTCAGCGTATCTGGCAACAGCAACTCACGATCGGGACCATAGGCAGTCACGTATTTCTGCTCGGCGATAAAACAACGGATCTGAGTAATTGGCATCGTTTCGAGGCCCTTGTGCGTCTGGCTACTCACCTGACTTCGCCCCTGCTCATCGCCACGCAGCGCAGCCAGCTGCAGGCGGTTTACCCGGGCAGCACCGGCCAGAGCCGTAGCCAAATCCGCTTCCCTAACGGGCTTAAGAATATAGGCCATAGCTTGATGCTGCAGCGCCGCAAGGGCGTATTGATCAAAGGCAGTGCAAAACACTATCGCCGGAGGTTGATCCAGCTGTCGCAAATGCATGGCAACCTCTATGCCATCCATTCCGGGCATTCGTATATCCAACAGAATAAGATCAGGGGCTTGCGTATTGACCATCTCAAGCGCCGCCGAGCCGTTGGAGGCTTGAATACACTGCGCATCTGGCTGTATTTTTTTGAGCAGGCGCATGAGTCGCTCTCTGGCAAGCGATTCGTCGTCCACTAATAAAATTTTCACGATTCGAGCCCCAAGGGATAGTGCAATTGGATACGGAAAAAACCAGGGTCCCTATCGATTTTTAGTCCAGCATCGGTGCCAAACAGACCTTGCAGGCGCTGTTCTATGTTCAACAGTGCCATCTGGTGGCCATCGGTATGCCCCGGCGAATCCGGCGTAGGGTTTTCTACCTGCACCTGAATATTGTGATTATTTTGGCCCAGTTTCACCACTATTGTGCCTCCCTCAGGCAGCTGTGAAATACCGTGGTATACCGCATTTTCCACCAACGGCTGCAACAGAAGGCCAACCATCGGCTCATCCAGCAGAGCCTCATCAATTTGCCAGTCTATCGTCAACCGCTCCCCCAGGCGCAACTGTTCGATTCCCAGATACAGCTGACACAAACGCAGTTCATCGGCGACCGTGGCCTCATGGTTATGCTCTTGCAAGCTAGATCGGAACAATTCGGATAAATCTTCCACTGCCTGCTCTGCTTCATCCGGACGCGAAGAAATCAAACTGGCAATACTATTGAGCGTGTTGAACAAAAAATGGGGCCGAATACGAGCGCGCAGAGAATCCAGGCGCGCCTGTAATTCAGATTTTTCGCGGAGCTGCAGTTGTTGCTGCAAGTAGAAATATCGCAGCGCTATGCCCGCCAACACCATGGCAACCAGTACATTACGCAGAATCCACCACGCATTATCTACGCTATTAGTCAGATGGGGGAAGAGCACGATGGCTGCCAAGCTGCTAAGACCGGCAACACACATAATCACCGCCAGAGAACAAAGCGCGGCGAGACGAAGGCTCAGATGAGCAAAAATTTTACGAAGAGGACACAGCAAAGCCGCACTAACAAGAACAACCCACTGCATAAACAGTGATGAGGTGGCCAATAAATCCCAGTTGAATCGCGGCAGCGAGCTACTGGCGAGGGCATAAACCAACACCATTAGTTCCGCTAACAACACCATCACAACCACGGCGCGGGGCGCACACAAATCGGGGATCAGAAATTCCCCAGAAGCACCATCCAATTGCTCGTCGCCAGGTTGGGCTGACGGTGACTGCATTTCTACACTCCAAATACTTGTTAACTGATATACTTGCATCCTTGTTCAGAGCGAACAAGTCCAATTTTTTAGCCGCCTAACACAAATCTTCGCGGGTACAGCGGCCGCAGCGGGAACTAAACCAGGCATGACGAAGCAAAAAGACACCAGCAAGCTGTGGGGTGGACGTTTTAACGAAGCCACAGACAGTTTTGTACAGCGTTTCACCGCATCGGTAACGTTTGATCAACGCATGGCGGAGCAAGATATCCAAGGCTCGCTGGCCCATGCTGACATGCTGCACGCCATTGGCATCCTCAGTGAAAAAGAGTTGGGCGAGATTCAAACTGGTATGGTCCAAATAGAACAGGAAATAGCCGAGGGCATTTTCAATTGGTCGATTGAACTCGAAGACGTGCATATGAATATCGAGGCGCGTTTGACAGAGCTGATCGGTGTTACCGGGAAAAAACTGCACACTGGCCGCTCCAGGAATGATCAGGTGGCCACTGACATACGGCTGTTCTTGCGATCTGCGATTGACCACATCGCCGGGGAACTCACCCGGCTACAAAGAGGCACAATCGAACTCGCAGCACGCCATACCCACACTATTATGCCCGGTTTTACCCACTTACAAACGGCGCAACCGGTATCCTTCGGACACCATTTACTGGCCTGGAACGAAATGCTGGAGCGAGATTACGGCCGCCTGATGGACACGCGAGCTCGAATGAACCAATCGCCCCTAGGTGCAGCGGCACTGGCGGGCACAACTTACCCAATAGACAGAAACAAAACAGCGGCGGCATTGGGTTTTGACAAACCCACAGAAAACTCTTTAGATTCAGTCTCAGATCGAGATTTTGCCATCGAGTTTTGCAGCTTTGCGGCGTTGCTGATGACACATATGTCCAGGATCTCTGAAGAACTGGTGCTGTGGACATCAGCCCAGTTTAATTTCATCGAGCTGCCAGATCGATTCTGTACAGGGTCCTCCATCATGCCTCAGAAGAAGAATCCGGATGTACCGGAGCTGGTGCGCGGGAAGGTGGGAAGAGTCAACGGAAACTTGATTTCTTTGCTTACCTTGATGAAAAGCCAACCTCTGGCCTATAACAAAGACAATCAGGAAGATAAGGAACCTCTGTTTGACACCGTAGATACGGTCGCTGATTCCCTACGAGCTTTCGCAGACATGATTCCCGCTATTCGACCGCGGCAAGAGGTAATGCGCGAAGCCGCATTGCGAGGATTTTCTACAGCGACAGACCTGGCAGATTATCTTGTTGGTATTGGGCTCCCGTTTCGAGATGCCCATGAGGTAGTGGGCAAAGCCGTGGCCCATGGCATTGCGACCGGCGCCGATTTGGCCGAAATGGATTTGGCCACCCTACAGGGCTTTTGTGCGCAGATACAAAACGATGTCTATCAGGTTCTAACGCTGGAAGGCTCCATTGGCGCCAGAAACCATCTCGGTGGCACGGCACCGGAACAAGTCGCGGCTGCCGCTGTGCGCGCGCACAAAGCGCTTGATCAGCGCTTGGTAAACGGCCAGGCAGATAACCCGGGCTAATGGCCCCCGTAGTAACGGATGGTGGCCTGAAAAGTAATATCTGGCGCAGTCTCAACGCGAATGTCTTCGACAAAGTTCAGGTCGACAGCCCATTTGGGAGAGAATCGCCAGCGCGCTCCCAGGCTCAATAAAATCGCATCGTCGCCCAGGGCCGTAAGTTCGCTGTCGAGCGGTGCGGCATGAGCATCAATCTGCGCCAATAAAGAGAATTTCTCGACAAGCACCCAATCCAGCGCCAATCCCGCAAACCAAAGGTCTCTTTCCTGAAACGGGCCCAAAAAATCCACCTTTCCCGCGCGCAAATACCCCAACTGACCGTGCCAAGTCAGCGGCAAGTCCGCCAGATGCTGACCCGAAAACCGCAGGGCGAGAAAAATATCATCTTCACCGCTAGCCAAGAGCTTTCCCTCGTCGGCTGAGCCAAATTTGTAGCCCAGAGACAGCGCGGCGACGGAGAACTTGTCGCTAAAGAAAGCATAATTTACTGCCAGTGTGGCATCGCCCATACCTGAGACTTCATCGCGCAGATCAACATTTGCCCCGCGACTAACATAGCGATAGTCGAGTTGACCGCGCTCAACATCCGGCCTACCACCGTCGGGCATTCCCCAGAAATCATGCCAATTATCTATAAGAGTATTCAACTCGCCTTCGGAGTGGTCGAGCCAGGGGATATCCAACTGCAGGTCCCATTTATCGGCGAAGCCATATCGCACTTCCAGTGCAGTACGGAGTGTCTCTCCATCCAAATTCAATGCTTCACTCGAGCTGGCATCCAAAATATAGTGGTTCGCAACCCCCAGTTGTCCGGCAACACTGAAAGCCCCAACCTCGATACTGGCTGCGCTACGTTGAGAGGGAATGCCAAACAGATTAGACACGGGGCTCAGGTTTTTCACATAAAGGGGTTCATCCGCAAGTGACATCGGCGCGCTTGCAACCAACAAGGCCGTGCAAATGGCCCCACAAAAAGATCGCGGTAAAGCGCTATTCCCGAGCAAAATCAGTGCCGCCTTGCTCTTTCATCTGCGCAACAACACACAGTTTGAGTAATGATCGATATCATCGAGCCGTAATTCGAGACAGTAAAACAGTTGCTCGCTACGGTCGTTAAGTTTAGATTCAGTCATAATACGCAATACAAAGCGAGGATTCTCCCTCAGAGGGTATTAATGATAAGGCCTGCTCGCACCAGTTACCACACAACGGTATAATCGCCACCTTTATTTGCCGGATCATCAACATGCACCGTTTATTTACCGCGATTATCGCAGCGGGCTTCCTGTTTGCTGGCCTCGCTACACTGGGAGGCTGCGGACAGATGGGGCCTTTGTACTTACCCGATAGTGAGGAGATGGTGAGTGATCCCCAGGCCCAAGCCGAGACTATACCGGCAACAGTACCCGCTCCCGAACACGTAAAACCTGCGCAGCCAGTGCCCGTCCAATAGTACTGCAATTAAAGCGCCCCTTAACTGAGAGTCATTCATGGACTATTTCCCCTACCGCAGCAATGCGTTATTCGCTGAAGACGTTGCCGTCAGCGACATTGCCAAGGAATTCGGCACACCGTGCTATGTTTATTCGCGAGCGGCCCTGGAAGCTGCTTTCAAACAGTACACCGTGGCGCTGGCCGATGCGCCGCACTTGATCTGTTACGCGGTAAAAGCTAACTCGAATATTGCCGTGCTGAATGTTTTGGCAAGGCTCGGAGCCGGATTCGATATTGTGTCCAAAGGCGAACTTGAACGGGTTGTTGCTGCGGGCGGTGACCCTGCCAAAATCGTATTCTCCGGCGTTGGGAAAAAACCGGAGGAAATGGCACGCGCTCTCCAATTAGGCATCCTGTGCTTCAACGTGGAATCTCCTGCCGAATTAGAAGTGCTGAGTCAGGTCGCGGCGGATCTGAATAAAACAGCGCGGATTTCCGTTCGAGTCAATCCCGATGTGGACGCGAAAACCCACCCTTATATATCCACCGGACTGCGCGAGAACAAGTTCGGTATTGCTGTCGACCGGGCTGTGGCTGTGTACCAGCGCGCAGACGCGCTTCCCAACATCGAGGTGGTCGGGCTGGATTGTCACATTGGATCACAGCTCACCGAGATGACTCCATTCATCGATGCCCTGCACAGGCTGCTAGCGCTGGTCGATACCTTGGGGGAACAGGGAATTACCATTCATCACCTGGACCTAGGCGGCGGCTTAGGCGTGCGCTATCAGGACGAACAACCACCCACTATTGGCGAATACATTGCGGCAATCAAAACTGAATTGGGCTCCAGAAACTTACAACTTCTGTTTGAACCAGGTCGT
Organism: Cryomorphaceae bacterium; assembly: GCA_047612385.1. Classification (GTDB taxonomy): domain Bacteria; phylum Pseudomonadota; class Gammaproteobacteria; order Pseudomonadales; family Halieaceae; genus JBALVT01. The sequence goes on from JBLGAR010000035.1 coordinate 34,288, forward strand.
TCAATCACTGCTAATGCCGGACTCCTGCTTACCCGGGTCGACTATCTAAAATCTACCGAAGAGCATAACTTTGCCCTGGTAGATGCCGCCATGAACGATATGCTGCGCCCTGCGCTTTACCAGGCCTGGCTAGGCATCGTGCCGGCTCAACTGCACGAGGGACGGCAAAACGCTACCTGGGATATTGTGGGCCCGGTCTGCGAAACTGCCGATTTCCTCGGCAAGAATCGAGAACTAGCGCTGGAATCCGGTGATTTACTAGCGATTACCGGCGCTGGTGCGTACGGTTTCACCATGAGTTCCAATTACAACAGCCGACCCAGAGCCGCCGAAGTGATGGTCGACGGAGCAAACGCTCATCTGGTGCGGGAAAGAGAGACAATTGCTGATATTATGCGCGGAGAGAGCACTCTACCGGACTAAGCGGCCATGGGCGGGAAGAGTCAGCAGCGAAAGCGCAACCTCGGACAAACGATGCAACTGAGATTTACCAAAATGCACGGTGCCGGTAACGACTTTGTCATGATCGACCTGATCAGCCAATACGTCACCTTGCGCCCCAAGCATGTTCGTCGACTGGCGGACAGGCATCTTGGCGTGGGTTGCGACCAGGTATTGGTTGTCGAGGCGCCCACGCAGCCCGAGATGGACTTCCGCTATAGAATCTACAACGCCGACGGCAACGAGGTGGAACAGTGCGGCAATGGCGCCAGATGCTTCGCCCGCTTCGTACGCGAAAAGAAACTAACTACCAAAAAGATCATCTGCGTTGAAACCGCAGGCGGCCCTATAGAACTAAGAGTTCAAGACGGACAGCAGGTAGAAGTCAACATGGGCCCTCCCAAGCTGGAACCTGCCGACATTCCCTACCTCGCCAGCCAGCGTGCCGAGAGTTATGAACTGGATGTAGAGGGTCGCCCCCTGGAGATAGGCGCGGTATCCATGGGGAACCCACACGCGATATTGCGTGTTGACGATATCGCAAAGGCAGATCTGGAACACCTCGGCCCCATTATAGAAAACTCAACCGCCTTTCCTGAACAAGCCAATGTGGGCTTTATGCAGCTTGTCTCTGAAACGGAAATCAGACTGAGAGTTTTTGAGCGCGGAGTGGGCGAGACACTGGCTTGTGGCACCGGCGCTTGCGCAGCCGTTGTTTATGGCATTTTGCAGGGTTGGCTGCGAGACACCGTGACAGTCAGCTTGCCGGGGGGTAAGCTTTCCATATCGTGGGAAGGTGAGGGGCAGCCCGTCATGATGACCGGACCAACAGCTGTTTCATTCGAGGGCAGCATCATCATTTGATGCCGCCTGGGCCGTTTCGACACTAGGGGAAAAATAACAATGTCTGGAAAAATCGATCCACTGGAAACACCGAAAATCTCGCCTATGAATGACGACATGGTCCGCGACTACCTCATCGAGCATTCAGATTTCCTACAACGCAACCCGGAAATGCTCGACTATTTACATATCTCGCACGCCTCGGGCAGCGCGATATCACTGGTAGAAAAGCAGGTGGGTATATTACGCGAACGCAATGTAGAAATGCGCCGTCGCCTGAATACACTCACCGGCAATGCCAGAGACAACGACAGACTCTATGACCAAACCAGAACCTTGGTACTGGCATTGCTGGAAGCTCAAACCACCTCTGAACTCAGTAGAATATACAACGACTCCATGAAGAAGGTGTTTAAAGTAGAGCACTCAAGTTTGATTCTATTCGGCGAAGACACGCCCGCAGATCGCAACTGCAGAGTAGAAACACTCGAAAGCGCCAAAACACAAATAGGTTCATTTATTAGAGGACGCAAGGCGGTATGCGGCGCTCTACGTAAAGAAGAATTATCCTATCTTTTTCCAAAATCAGGCGATATAGGCTCTGCGGCAATGATGCCAATGTACGCGGATAAGGCGTTGGGCATTATCGCCGTAGGTAGCTCTGATGCCAACCGCTACAGCAGCACAATGGGGACCGTGTTTCTAACTCATGTAGCAGAGGTCATCATCCGAATTTTACCCCGTCTCAACC
>JBLGAR010000036.1:0-36148 GCA_047612385.1 Cryomorphaceae bacterium
GTCATTTGCTCAGAGGTGCTGGAGCATATCCCCGACTATCACGGGGCACTTAAGGAAATCGAGCGTGTTTTAAAACCCGGTGGTTTGTTCTGCGCCAGCGTGCCGCGCACGTGGCCGGAAAAAATATGCTGGCTCTTTAGCGATGCCTATCATCAGGTAGTGGGCGGTCACTTGCGTATCTTTCGCGCCAGCGCACTGCGTGGTGAAATAGAAAGCCTGGGCTTTAATTATCTTCACCGGCACTGGGCACACGCGCTGCATGCGCCCTACTGGTGGTTGCAGTGCCTGGTGTGGGACCGCAAAGAGGAAAATTGGCTGGTGGCACAATACCACCGGTTTTTAGTCTGGGATCTTATGGATCGCCCAGCATTTACGCGCATTTTGGAACGTCTGCTAAACCCTATTATGGGCAAGAGTGTCGTGATGTATTTTCGTAAGGAGCCGGTGTCGTGAGTGGTTTGTATTTAAGTCGCGGGTTGTTTCCGGGAGAATTCTTGCGCCCGACGGTCCAGTTTATTCTCGATGTGCAACGTCCCAGCGGTGAAATTCCCTGGTTCGAAGGTGGCTATACCGATCCCTGGGACCATGTGGAAGCGGCTATGGGTCTGTCCATCGGCGGTGAGCACGATGCTGCAAAACGGGCCTATCAATGGCTGGCAGGACTGCAGTTAGAGGACGGTAGTTGGTGGGCGTCTTACCGCGGTCAAACTATCGATAATCTCGAGCGCCGTGAGACTAATTTTGTAGCCTATGTCGCCGCGGGTGTCTGGCATCATTACCTGGTGACGGGCGATACCCAATTCCTCCAAGAGATCTGGCCTACCGTTGATCGAGCCATTGGTTTTGTTTTGTCATTGCAAACATCGCACGGAGATATTCACTGGGCGGTAGACGGTGAGGGTGAGCCTAAGTGTGATGCTCTGGTGACGGGATGCAGCTCCATTTACAAAAGCCTGGAATGTGCTCACAACATTGCGGTGACGCTCGAACAGCCTCGTCCCGAGTGGACCCGCTCCAGAGAAAAACTTGGTGACGCGTTACGGAGTAAACCCGAGCGATTTGATCGCACCTGGGAGAGTAAATCTCGGTATTCAATGGACTGGTTTTATCCGGTACTGACCGGTGTCTTAAATGAAAAAGAATCTCGCGCGCGCATCGCTCTGCGCTGGGATGAGTTCGTAGAGGACAAGCTGGGCTGTCGCTGCGAAAAACAGCAGCCCTGGGTCACTATCGCTGAATCTTGCGAACTGGTTATGGCCCTGCTGGCGGCAGGAGATCACGCCCGTGCGGTAGAAGTTTACAGTTGGCTGCACCAGTGGCGCACCAGCGATGGATCCTACTGGACCGGCTACCAACTGGTTGAAGATCTTCTGTGGCCGGATGAAAAACCCACCTGGACAGCTGGCGCGATTTTGCTGGCGGCCGACGCACTCACTCAGCACACAGCAGCATCAAAATTGTTTACGAGTGTACAGTTGCTGGATGCGAGCAATACGGCAGCACGGCAACGACGTTTTTTGGTAGATTGATTAAAGCGTTAGGCGCACCGCTTACTTGGGTTGTTTCCGGCGGCGAAGTATCGCCGCAGCCGCCATTGGTATTAGCACTACAGTCTGCGTAACAAACCCAGGCTATTTACCCTAGAGATAAGTTCAAATAAACCCGAAGCCAGTGCCATTTTGTAAATTGCGTTGGGCGCTTGTCCGCCCTTGTAGGGATCGGGGTAGATATCGTGAATGGCTAGAACCCCGCCGCGTTTTACATGCCCAGTCCAGCATCGGTAGTCGCTTAAGGCCGCATCCAGAGAGTGGCCACCATCAATGAATACCATGCCTAACGGCGTATGCCAATCTCTAGCGGCAGCATCTGACCCCGCTACAATGGGGACGACAGTTTCATCCAGGCCAGCGCTGCGAATGTTGCGGCGAAATTCTTTAAAGGTATCCATCAATCCGGCGCCTTGATCGTAAAGATCCGGATCGTGAAAAAACTCGCCCAGTTGATGCTCCTCCGATCCTCGGTGGTGATCCAGTGCAAAAACGGTGCTGTTGTTCTGCGCAGCAGCCAGACCCAAATAGATTGTCGACTTGCCGCAATAGCTGCCGATTTCCAGAACCGGCCCCAGTTGAGTGCTCTGCAGGGCTTGTTGGTAAAGTGCTCCTGCCTCGTCATCAGCTAGAAAGCCTTTCAGCTCATTTATGTTGGTGGGAAGTCCAGGGATCATGCGATGCAATCTTAAACAGTCGTTTGTGGGCCGTGGAAAGTAGCCGTTTTATGCGTTGATGGCAAGCGCTCCAAAGCTGCGCGGCGCGCCTGCACAGCGTGTTATCATGGCGCCGCTCCTTCAGAATTTACTGACCAGCTGCCGGGCTCGCTGGCGACAGAGGTATCACAGACAATGAAACTTAGTATGCCTCGCTTTGATCGCGCTCAGGTCCTTGTTGTTGGGGATATTATGCTTGATCGATACTGGCAGGGAGGCACTTCTCGCATCTCGCCTGAGGCTCCCGTGCCGGTTGTGAAGGTTGAGCAGATTAACGACCGGCCCGGCGGTGCGGGCAACGTTGCGCTCAATGTTGCGGCATTAGGTGGCAGGGCTACTTTGCGCGGGTTTACCGGTGACGATGAAATGGCTGACTCTCTGCAAGCTATGCTAGATGGGGCGGGAGTCGCCTGCGCTTTTCATCGTGTACAGGATCATCCCACCATTACCAAATTGCGTGTGATCAGTCGGCAACAGCAATTGATCCGGCTGGATTTCGAAGAAACTGACTTGTCCGAAAACTGCGCAGAGCTTGAACGCAATTTGGCTGAAGACCTCTCACAGTGCGGCGCGCTAATTTTGTCTGATTATGCCAAGGGCGCACTGCGCGCACCTCAGGCCATGATTGCCGCCGCCAGAGCGGCGGGGGTGCCGGTGTTGATTGACCCCAAGGGCTCCGATTTTTCTCGCTATCGAGGAGCCAGTTTGTTGACTCCAAACCTTCACGAATTTGAGGGTGTTGTTGGCCATTGCGCATCGGAAGCGGAATTGGTTTCAAAGGGCGAGCAGCTGATGAACGAGCTTGAACTCGGAGCTTTGTTGATTACCCGAGGTGAGCACGGTATGACGTTGCTGCGCCCCGGAGAGGAAGAGTTTCACCTACCAGCTCGCGCTCGTGAGGTGTTTGATGTAACCGGTGCTGGCGATACGGTGATCGCTGTGTTGGCCGCTGCGGTGGCTGCTGGTGAGCCATTGCCGCATGCCGTTGCGCTGGCGAACATAGCGGCGAGTATTGTTGTCGGTCAGCTGGGAACAGCAGCCGTCAGCGCACCTGAACTGCGCAGGGCAATCCAGATTGATTCAGGTTCGGAGCGCGGCGTGCTCACGCTGGGTCAACTTGAGGTTGCTGTTGCCGATGCTCGCAGCCAGGGTGAAAAAGTGGTTTTCACCAACGGTTGTTTCGATATTATTCACGCCGGTCACGTGAGCTATTTAGAGCAGGCCCGAGAGCAGGGCGATCGTCTTATTGTCGCGGTTAACAGTGATCGTTCTGTGCGCAAACTCAAGGGCAAGGGTAGGCCCATCAATCCGCAGGAACGCCGCATGGCGGTGTTAGCGGGTCTCGAATCTGTCGATTGGGTGGTGTGTTTTGAAGACGATACTCCCGAATCACTCTTGAGTGTTTTGCAGCCCGATATCCTGGTGAAAGGCGGCGACTACGATAAAGAAGGTGTGGTGGGCTGGGAAATTGTCGAAGCTTACGGGGGTGAAGTGCGCCCTCTGGGCTTTGTCGATGACTTATCAACAACGGCCATCGTCACCAAGATTCAAAAAGGGGAGGACTAGAGCGCGGCCAATGTGCGTCTGGCAGCGTCCACGTTTGCTTCTAGATGATCTTTTGAAATAGTGCCGACAATAGCTGAGCTGGTCGCTACGTGAGCAAAGATCAGGTCCATACTCGCCTGCACGGGATCGTCAAAATTCGCCGCCAGATGGCCGCTTGCCAAGGCTTTTTTAACTAAAGCGCCTGCTCCGTGTGTGGCGCAGGCATCCAACACTGCAATTTCTTCTTGCTCTACCAGATTGTAGGTGAGCATCACCATGTCACATTCCACCGCGGCCGCTATACCTCCGCCCACTGTTTTGGTGGACATTCCAAAGGCACGAATCAGGCCTCGCTGTTTTAGCCCGGACAGTGCCTGCAGTGTCCCCAGTTCATTGATAATCCGCAAATCATCGCCGTCTGAATGAACCAGCACCATATCGATGACATCGGTCCTGAGTCGCTGCAGACTTCTTTCGATTGAGAACACGGTGTGTTCCGGGGTGAAGTCAAAATGGGATGCTCCGTTTTCAAATTCCTCTCCGACTTTGCTGCAGATTAACCATTCATTACGCTGCCTAGACAACAAGCTGCCAAGGCGCCGCTCACTGCTGCCATACGCAGGCGCGGTATCAATGAGATTAATACCCAGTGCTCGGGCGTGGTCGATGAGTGCCAACGCGGACCGATCATCGGGGATCGAAAATCCCTGTGGATATTTCACTCCTTCATTTCGCCCCAACTTAACGGTGCCGAATCCCAGGGCGCTCACGTGTATTCCAGTTTTGCCCAGTGGACGCATCCAGCTCATGTGAATAATGTATCCCAGCAGGTTGGCGCTACCTCTGGTCTACCGAGCCCGGCGAGTTCCGTCAGATCAGGAGTGAACTTCGGCAACACATTATCTTCAACAAGTATTCTTTCAATCTCGTCGGCTAAATGTGGACTCAGGGTCAGTTTTGTAGGCCATGCCGTTAAGACGTTATTGAGGGACTCGGACTTGCCGACAAAAGATTGATCCGGGCGCAGTAATCGAAGCTGTTTTGGTTCTGCTCTGTCCAATTTAATAGTGCACCATTGGGTTTCGCCAAAATCGACCCATGGCAGTAGCTCGCCAAGTTCATATCTCGCCTTGGCGATGAGCTCCTCGGGTGAATCGTCGGTCCCCTCGGTGGCGAGGTCTCCGCCCAAATACCAAACGGGTTCGTCGGCACTGGTTCGATGTGTGGATATGGTCAGTCGGGGCGAAGCATTTCCGCCCATGCAATGGGCGTACAGAGATTCACGATATTGGTGCTTTACCAAAACTTGCTGAAGAGGTCGCCGTTGCATAGCCGGTTTGTCGGTGCCCAGTTTTGAAAGGAGTGCTTCGTTGCCGGTACCTGCCGTTAGAATCAGCCGCTGTGCTGTTACTTCCAGCCCCGGAAATACCAAAGTGGCCTCCCCGTTTTCCTGATTCAGCGCGGCCGTTTGCCAATCTATTTTAAAGATCGCTTCGCTGTGTTGCTCGGCAAGCGCTTGCACTAAGCTTGGCATGTCCATGACCAGATCCACCAGCCGGTAGACCTGGCCACGGAACTGAGAGTTCTGAAAGGGCTTTGGATAGTCGGCTTCGTTGAGCTTGTCGACTCTGCCGCGCAGCATTTTGCTGGCGAAAAACGAAGTCAGCCTGGACTGTACGGTTGAACTAGACCACAGATAAAAATCTTTGCTCAGAATATTGGCTTTTCGTAAATCCACTTTGCCATTGCCGGACAGTGCTTCGCGCCACACATCCGGCATCGCGGAAATTGCCTCCGAACCGCCGCTGAGCGCGCCACCCAATGCGTATTTTATACCACCGTGAATCATGCCCTGAGAGCCGATAGTTTGGTAACTGCCCAGCGCCTCCTGCTCAAACAATATCGCGCCGTAGCCTTTGTTGCGCAGCTGGTTCAAAGTCCACAATCCGGCTATACCGCCGCCAATAATAGCGATGTCCGTTTGCAGTTGTGGAGCCTTCATTCAAGCTAACCGTATAATTAAAAGCGTAATTATAGCCTTAATCTGCTGCCAATAGTGGTACTGGTGACTGGTAAGCTTAGGAGGCTCTGGTTATGCTGTGCTCGTTTACTCATCGGCGCTAACAAGGGAGTTTTGCATGCGCTTGTTATATAGCGCCATACTTTACTGCTCAATACCGTTCTTTGTGCTGAAAATGTTGCTGCGCTCGCGTAAAGCACCGGCTTATAGGAAGAGACTCGCAGAGCGTTTCGGACTATTTACAGTTGCGCTAGGGCAAATAGAACGTCCTACAATATGGGTTCACGCTGTTTCAGTAGGAGAGACAATTGCAGCGGCGCCACTTGTTGAGGATCTGTTGCTGCGCTATCCGGAGCACACGGTGGTCCTCACAACGACGACCCCAACGGGTTCGGAGCGAGTCGGCGCTTTGTTTGGCGATCGCGTTTTTCATGTCTATGCGCCCTGGGATTTACCGGGTGCAGTGAAACGATTCCTGAAAAAAGTGCGCCCGCAGTTATTGGTTATTATGGAAACTGAGCTGTGGCCGAATATGCTGCATTATAGTGCAGCCAGCGGCACGAAAGTTGTATTAGCCAACGCGCGTATGTCCGAGCGTTCTGCTTCTGGGTACAAACGATTTTCTTCGCTGACTCAATCAATGCTCACAGATTTGAACAAAGTGGCCTGTCAATCGCAGGGCGACGCCAACCGGATGTTGGAGATGGGTTTGCGGCCAGAACAGCTTGAAGTTACGGGTAGCATCAAATTTGATCTTGAGCTAAACCCGCAGCTACGCGAACGCTCGCTGCAGATGAAATCCCAGTGGGGTTTGGAGCATCGTCCGCTGCTGGTTGCTGCAAGCACCCATCCCGGGGAGGACGAGATCATACTCACCGCATTTGCCGAGCTGAGAACCTCGGTAGACAATTGCCTGTTGTTGCTAGTTCCGCGACACCCGGAGAGGTTCGAGGCCGTGTTTGAGTTATGTAGCGCTCGAGGTTGGCGGGTAAGGCGTCGCTCCGAAGGGGGTGCTCCTTTACCTGGCGATGACATTATTGTGGGCGATAGCATGGGTGAGCTGCTGTTGCTGCTCAGCCTGGGGAACGTGGCTGTGATTGGCGGCTCTTTAGTCGAACACGGTGGCCACAACGCGCTGGAGGCATCGACCTGGGGTGTTCCGGTTGTGACCGGGCCCTCCATGTTTAATTTCAGCGAGATTAGCGAGCTGCTGAGCAATGCTGGAGCTATGATCATGTTAAGTCGGGCTGAAGATCTTGGAAGTACGCTGCAGGAACTGTTTGGCAATCAACAGCTCTTGCAGGAAATGGGAGAGTCCGGTTTGCGGGTCATAGCCGAAAATCGCGGTGCAAAAAAGCGCCTACTGGCGCTTATCGATGAGCAATTGGCCGCTGTTCAATTGTGATAGTTCAATAGCGGTTTTCAGTAGTGGCCGGAGAGTCTATTGAGTGCTGCTCGCGGTGGGAGCCGGTGCGGGCTCCATGGAGGCGTCCAACTTATAAACATCTTCTGGGCTTAACAGGCCGGCCTGCTCCTTGAGCTGCAGCATATCAATGATGTAGTCGTAGCGACTATTCGCATAGTCCCGCTCGGATGAGAACAGTGTGTTCTGCGCATTCAATACATCCACTACGTTTCGCGTTCCGACCTCGTAGCCAGCCTGTGTGGCGTCGAGCGCGCTGCGCGAGGAAACAATGCTTTGCTTGCGGGCAGCCACACGCGACACATCACTCACCACAGTCATGTGAAAAGAACGCGCGTTGGTGACCGTATTGCGGCTCAGGTTTATCCTGTTTTCTCTTGCGGCGTTAAAGTCTTGGGCGGCTCTGCGGCGATTCGAGCTCACTGCTCCTCCTGAAAACAGCGGTATGTCTACCCTGATTTGCCAGCTGTTTGCCTCGAGGTCCTGGTTGGGTGACCCATCGAAATCTGTTGCTGGGCTTCTGGTTAAGTCGCCCTCGGTTTCGTAATCAGAATAAGTGTAGCTGCCGCTCACTACCGGTGCATGGCCCATCGTTCTGGCTTTGGAGCCTTGGCGCGCCGCCTCTTCAGCATAACGCTGTGCTTTAAGGTTGAAATTATTCTCAAGAGCAAATTCCACCCAGGCTGCTCGGTCTAAAGGCTCCGGTAGTTTTATATCGAAATCTTCCTTGAGCACCGAGAGGTTGTCGTGGCTACGCCCTGTCAAAACCGATAGGCGTTCCAGAGCAACCGAAACATTGTTTTCGTCGACTATGCGGTTTACTTGCGACAAATCGTAGGCGGCCTGAGCTTCATAGACGTCGGTGATTGCGATCAAGCCCACTTCAAAGCGCTGTTGAGTTTGCTCTAGCTGCCGCTCAAAAGCACGTTCCTGTGCCTTTGAGGCCTCAAGATTGTCTTGTCCGCGCAATACCAGCAGATAGGCTTCTACCACTCGGACGATCAAGTTTTGCTGGCTGGCCAAAAAGATTGCCTCAGCCTGTTTGGAGAACTGCTTTCCCGACTGGAAGGTGAACCAGGCGGGTAAATCAAACAGCGGTTGGCGCAGGGAAACCTGGTAGCCCTTGCGATCAGTATCTACATTGGTGAGTGTATCGACGATGGTGCCGCCAGTGGCGCCAATGTCAAAGCTCTCTCCCTGGGTGTCTTGGTCGCTATCGGTGTAGTCATAGGTCGCGTTAATCTGCGGCAGCAATCCCGCCAGGCCCAATTTTTCGGTTTCAAGATTGGCGCGGTATTGAGCCTCCTCGGCCTTTAGCTGTGCATCATTTTCCAGTGCGAGTTCGTAGATATCACTCAGTGATTCTGCGTAAACCGAGGAGTACCCCATTGATATCGTCAGCGCCAGTAGCGCGACTCCAGATTTTTTCATCCCCTGTCCTTTTTGATTTTTTGCTCGTGTTGACGTTGAATAGTTTAACAGCCTAAGTTCCGCCGCGCATATATTAAGAGCTCAGTAAAGAGGCAATTTGCCAGTAGTTTATGCCGCCTTAAGTGCTAGACTCCCCCATGGTCCACCCTTCAATGTTTAAGGCTCGTCGGGTGAAAATCAGATGCGACAATTTACGGGAGCCCCAGTTGCCAACTATTAGGAAAAAAAGCTACAAGCTCAATCTGTCTGAGCTGCACGCCGTGTGTGAAGGCAACTACCAACGCATGTTGCGCCTGTTTCCAGATTATGAAACCTGCAACAGTCGCGAGTTTGCACTGGGCTCATCTCGGGTCAGCTTCGAAGTCCTTGAACGCTGTCGATACACTACTTTTTTCCGTCTCCACCAGCGTCAATCTGGTGACCCCTTATTGGGACAATTACTTATAGAGGTTCGCGCCTACCACGATGCCCGCATGCTTGAAGTGGGGATTTTTCAATCCCATCGAAGCGTGGATGCCCGCTATGAGTATCCCAATCAAGCAATGTATCAACAGGACGAAAAGTCACAGCAGAACCGCTTTCTCGCGGACTGGTTGGAGCACTGTCTTCTCAATGGCCGCATTGCTACCGCGGTGATTTGTGACAACTCGGACTCCTGAAGCCAAGGCCAGTGCTTCCCCTATGACAAAGTCGACCCAATCCGCCGTTCATACCGTGAATCACTCCGGTGGTGTGGTTAAGCTCCTCCAGTTCACGGACTGTCATTTGGGTGAATGCGCTGGCGACGCCCTGCTGGGAGTAGATACCGATCACTCGCTGCAGTTGGTCATTGATCGGGCACTTGCAGAGCGCGGTACGGCTGATGCCGCGCTGTTCACCGGCGACCTTTCTGATCATGGTTACAGCTCTGCCTATGTTCGATTGCACGATTACAGTCGGCGAGTCGGCCCGAGTTGTTTTTGGCTCCCTGGCAACCACGACAATCGCGCCGGAATGAGTGCAGTGCTCGCCGGCACTGCTGCTTTGAGTCGTGAGATTCGTATAGCCAACTGGCAAATTTTAATGCTCGATACACAAATACCTGGTCAAGTTGGCGGAGAGTTGGGCGCCGATCAGTTATCGTTCCTGCAAAGCGCTTTGAGTAATGCGGCGTCAGAGGGTTTACACACTCTAGTTTGCCTGCATCATCATCCAGTGAAAGTAGGCTGCGCATGGCTCGACGAGCAAATCGTCTCCAATGCGGAAGCCTTTTTTGACATCATTGATGGGTTCTCCGGCGTGCGGGGCGTATTGTGGGGTCATGTGCATCAGCAGATTGACACAATGCACAAGGGTGTCGCTCTGATGGGCTCTCCCTCTACCTGTGTTCAATTTGCACCGGGGAGTGATCAATTCAAAGCGGATGATTCTGCGCCTGGCTACCGCTGGCTGGAACTGCAACCGGACGGGTCAGTGTTGACGCAAGTGTCCCGTGTAGAGGGTGTTGATTTCAATGTCGACCTTGAGTCCAAAGGGTATTTGTAGATCAGATCACCGGGAGGCTAAAAAAGTCTTCTATCAGCGTTTTTGCTCCTTCAATGCGCGCCTAAATTCCCTCAGCTGAGGTATAATGAGGGCCGACCTTCAGTAGATATTTTTGGGAACCGAGCCACCTAGATGAGCGATTATAACGCCGAAGACATAGAGGTCCTCACGGGACTCGAACCGGTTCGAAAACGCCCGGGGATGTATACAGACACCACCCGGCCGAACCACCTGGCTCAGGAAGTGATCGACAACAGTGTCGATGAAGCCCTGGCCGGTCACGCCGACCAAATCGACGTAATTTTGCATAAAAACGGCTCGGTCACTGTGACGGATAACGGTCGTGGAATGCCGGTCGATATCCATCCGGAGCAGGGCAAGCCCGGAGTGGAAGTTATTCTTAGTACTTTGCATGCGGGCGGTAAGTTTTCCGGCAAGAACTATCAGTTCAGCGGCGGCTTGCACGGTGTGGGGGTTTCCGTCGTTAACGCTCTGTCGCGCAACTTGGAAATTACGATTCGTCGTGACGGCCAGGTCCACCAGATGCGCTTCCAAGGTGGCGAAAAGTCATCGGAACTGGAGGTGATCGACACCTGCGGCAAGCGAAATACAGGCACTTCCCTTAGGTTTGAGCCCGATCCTGTCTATTTCGACTCAATTAACTTCTCTGTGATTCGCCTGCGCCATGTTCTGCGTGCCAAGGCGGTACTGTGCCCGGGGTTGCGCGTGAAGTTCAATGACGAGGCCAAGGGTGAGTCCGAAGAGTGGTATTACGAGGATGGTTTGCGTGATTATCTGATCGGTTCAACAATTGATTACACCTGCGTGCCGCGGCTGCCTTTCACCGGCAGTTTCAGCGGCAGTAGTGCAGGTGTTGACTGGGCGGTTCAGTGGCTGCCCGAGGGCGGCGAGTTCATCACCGAAAGCTATGTAAACCTGATTCCTACGGCGCTGGGCGGAACCCACGTGAACGGTATGCGCACGGGGTTGCTGGATGCGATGCGAGATTTTTGCGAGCTGCGCAGCTTGCTGCCCCGGGGTATTAAACTGTCTCCCGATGATATTTGGGATCGCTGCTCCTACGTGCTTTCTTCGAAACTGGAAGACCCGCAGTTTTCCGGTCAAACCAAGGAGCGTCTTTCGTCTCGTGAGGCCGCAGCCTTTGTTTCCGGTGTTGCCAAGGACGCGTTTAGTCTTTGGCTTAACCAGCATACCGAAGAGGCCGAGCAGCTGGCCGAAATGTGTATTAACAATGCCCAGAGCAGGCTGCGTGCGTCCAAAAAAGTGGCGCGGAAAAAGATTACTTCAGGTCCAGCACTGCCGGGAAAACTGGCGGATTGTTCGGGGCAGGATACCGCCAGGAGTGAGTTATTTCTGGTTGAGGGCGATTCCGCCGGCGGTTCTGCCAAACAGGCTAGAGACCGGCAGTTTCAGGCGATACTTCCCCTGCGGGGGAAAATTCTAAACACCTGGGAGATCGATTCTCAAGAAATTCTCGCTTCGGTAGAAGTACATAATATTTCCGTTGCGCTGGGTGTTGATCCAGCCAGCGACGATCTCAGCGGCCTGCGCTATGGCAAGGTGTGTATTCTCGCCGATGCAGACTCCGATGGTCTTCATATTGCCACCTTGATCTGCGCGTTGTTTGTACGCCATTTCCGTCCACTGGTCGCGGCCGGGCACGTATACGTCGCCATGCCACCCCTGTACCGCATCGATATAGGTAAAGAAGTTTTTTACGCCCTGGATGAAAGCGAGAAGCAGGGCGTGCTGGATCGTATAGAGGCGGAGAAGAAAAAAGGCAAAGTGAATGTACAGCGTTTCAAAGGCTTGGGTGAAATGAACCCACTACAGCTTAGGGAAACGACGATGGATCCCGATACTCGCAGGCTAGTCCGCCTGGTTTTGGACGCCGGTGATGGAACCAATCAGATGCTGGACATGCTGCTCGCCAAAAAGCGTGCACCAGACCGCAGAGCCTGGCTGGAAGAGAAGGGTGATTTGGCGGAAGTTGTTGCTTGATTGTTATCGTTTTGCAAGGAAATCATGGGGTTTTATTTGAATGAAATATTTATCGTTTTTTAGAAACGCTTTTTGGGCAGCCACTTTTTGGGCAGTGGCCGCAAGCGCTCACGCTCAGTGGACACTCGAGGCCGGCAATTCTGCCGTGGACATTATTTCTATAAAAAACAACTCGGTTGCAGAAAGTCATAGCTTTGATGCCTTGAGTGGTTCAATCAGCGCCGATGGCTCGGCGAATGTTGTCATTGAGTTGGACAGTGTCAATACACTCATAGAAATCCGCAACGAACGGGTTCGTAAAATGTTGTTTGAGACGGCCAATTTTCCATTAGCTAAAATAACAGCTGATCTTGACGCAGCTACACTTCAAGAAGTCATTGATGGTGGAAAAGCCATGACACTGACCATACCTTTGAATGTGGCTCTGCATGGAAAAGAAAAAGCGATAAATGCTTCCGTCGTGCTGGCACCAACCGCCGGCGGTGGATTGATGGCTGTAACATCACGGCCGATTCTAATCAGAGCTGCAGATTTTAATTTGGAAAATGGTATCGAATTGCTCCGTAAAGTGGCGGGGTTAAATTCGATTAGTTCTGCAGTGCCCGTTTCCTTCAGCTTGGCATTTACTCCCAAAGGTTAATGGAGCCCAGGCTCGGGTTCGGGTAGTCATGGGTTGCTCTCGGTTTCTTGAAAACAGTCCTAAAAACACCGTAGAGCCATCTTATCGCTATTTTGAAAGTTTACTCAATAGCGCCTTATAGTCCCGATTGTTTGGATCCAGCTGGGTAAGTCTTGTAGCGAAACTTTGCGCTCTTGTCATCTGCCCCAACTCCGAACTGTAGTTTGCGAGGGCGAGAAGCACTTCCTGACTCTGTGGTACAGCTCTTAGGAGAGACATGAGTTCGGTAATCGCTAGTTGCGGCTTGCCCAGATCATGCAATGCGATAGCGTAGACAAAGCGATGCCTTGTTCCTGTGCTTTCTTGAGCCGCAGCTCGACCCAAGTAGTCCAACGCCAATGTGGAATTTTCGGTGCGGGTTTCAAGCAAGCCTAGTGCATGTAGGGTCGCGCCATGTTCTGGAGCTATCTTTAATGCGCTGTGTAAAATTTTTCTCGCTTCTTTGTCTCGGTTTTGAGCTCGCAGTAAATCCGCCAGGTTTAACATTGCAGGTATAAGCTGTGGATTTAGATGAATAGCCTCCGTGTAAGCTGCTTCGGCGGAGGGAAGATCGCCGCGGCCGGAATAAAAAATTCCGAGCTGCAACTGCACTCCAGGCATATCCAGGTGTTGACCCTGAATATCAATATATTCCTGAAACAATTTCAGAAGCGCTTCCGCCTGTTCGGGTTTTACTTGATCCAGTGGTACTCCCGCGAGGGAGTTTGCCACTTCCATTCTCACGGAAGTAATCTCATCTTCCATCAGCGGCTGCAGCAATTGGAAGCGTTGATGAAGTGGCAGGAACTGAAGGGCCCGCACGGTGCTAACTCGCAGCATTGAATCGTCAGAATAAAGAAGCTGAGTTGCGGCCTGCAGTGCATCCCGTCCTCCAAAATTTCCCAGTGCTTCCATGGCGTTCGCTCGCCATATTGGAGCGATGGAGACGTCTGCCGCCAACTGCGCCAGTGCGGGCACGCTCCTTGTGTCGCCGGCGTCGGCCTGCAAAAAGCTGCGTGCCTGGTGAGTGCTTGTATCGCGGAAATTAACCCCCCAGTCTCGAAGAGCCTCAAGTGTCCACTGTGGGTCTTTGTCGGTGTGGCACTGATTGCAGGCGTTTGGAGTGCCCATTACGATGCTTAGATCGGGTCGGGGAATTCGCAAACTGTGGTCCCGGCGGGGATCTACGCCCATATACGTTGTTTCGGGCATGTGGCAGTTTGCGCATTCTGCGCCGGTTGAACCTTCGCTGTGATGGTGATGTTGCTCTATGTCGTAAACATCAGGTTTGTGGCAGGCGGCACAGACCCCATTTTTCTCAGCCCGCAGTTTTAAACTGTGGGGTTCGTGGCAATTGCTGCAAACAACCCCCGCCTGATGCATTTTGCTTTGCACGTACGAGCCGTAAACATACACCTCGTCCAGAATTTGGCCGTCGTGGTAGTAGTTAGGCGATTGCGGCATGGACAGGCGATGGGTATCGAGTAAGTCTGCACCGTAGTGGTAATCGCCCAGTGTTCCGCGTCGCGCATGACAGCGTCCGCAGCTGTCGATTTGCGCGCGCGATTCAAGGGGAGTATTTCGGGTGGCTATAGAGCTATGTTGGTCAAAGCTCCAATCTCCTCGCTGCGATAATGCGGTAGGAAAACCACCATTGGCCATTTCATCCAGTTTCTGCGTATTCGCTAAAGTAATGTGCTTTTGGCCCGGCCCATGACAGGCCTCACAGCTAACATCTATCTCCTTGAAATTGGTCGAGAAGCTTCGCGTATCGCCATCATAATTTTTCTGCAGATCAGTGCTGTGGCATTCAGCACAGCGTGTGTTCCAGTTTTGGTAGGGACCGGTCCAGTGCAATGGATCTTCAAAATCAATTTTCTCATCGGGGTAAAGATGGTACCAACGCTGTCCTCCTTTCTGCGCTGGCCGCGCATCCCAAGCAATGCTCAAGGCTTGCCAGCGACCTCGGGATAGGGGCAGCAAATATTGCTGGAGTGGATCTACCCCGAATACATAGGCTACGGGAAATTCTGTCAGTTTGCCGTCTTCGCCATCTGTGCGTACATAGAACTTATCGTCCCGCCTGTAAAACGTAGAGGTAATTCCGTTGTAGGTGAAGCTTGCGTTGTTGAAGTCACCCAATACGGTATCGGAAGTGGGTAACTGCATGGCCAGGTCGTGATGCGATCCCTGCCACAAAGAATATTCTTCGGTGTGGCAACCCGTGCAGCTTTTTGAACCCACATATTCTGATGCAAATGCCACAGGCGTACTTGCGAAAAGTACGCACAAAACTAGACTTTTGAGGTGGTGCATGGCGCTTCCGATGCGATTTTAAACTGCGGCCACCATACCTTATCTGGCTATTGTTGCCCAACCCAATCATCCCCAAGGTGGTATAGACAGCTGGGGCGAGGCTGCCTATTATGGCCAAATCCAGAGCTGAGAACGCTCGTTTTCAGAAGGTGTGAAATGAAACTGGGAATCTTGAAAACCGACACGGTGCGACCGGAATGGGTAGAACAATTTGGCGAGTACCCAGATATGTTTGTCACCTTGTTGCAGCGCGCCGATCCGTCGCTTGAGTGCATCACCTATGATGTGCAAAGTGGAGTTTTTCCTGCGGATATAGACGAGGTTGACGCTTATCTAATCACCGGCAGTAAAGCCAGTGTCTATGACGACTCGCCCTGGATACCGCCGCTTATCGAATTTGTGCGGCAGTTGCACGCCCAAAAAAAGAAAGTGGTTGGTATTTGTTTTGGCCATCAGCTTATTGCTCAGGCTTTGGGGGGCAAGACAGAAAAATCTATCAAGGGCTGGGGTGTAGGCCTGCATCGATACCGATTCAATCAGCGTCCCCAGTGGCACGATCAGGGAAATCTGGATTTGGATATTCTCGCCAGTCATCAGGATCAGGTGACCACGCCCGCCCGGGGATCGGTGGTACTCGCCGGCAGTGAATTTTGTGAAAACGCTGTGTGCCAACTTGGTGACCATATGTTGTCTTTTCAGGGTCACCCTGAATTTGTACCTGCTTATTCAAAAGAAATTATGGATCTTCGTCGGGAAAAAATCTCGGAGCCGGTCTACGTGGCAGGTGTTGACTCTCTGGTGGGGAAGCACGAGGGAGACCGGGTCGCCAATTGGGTCATGAGTTTTCTGAAAGAGCAGACTTGTTAAGTTAGCCTACTTTGCGTGAGCAAAAACTCCTGTAGGGGCGCAATCTCTCGCGGAGTTTACCAGTGTCCAGAGTTTTCCATGCTGGCCCAGGGTTCCTGAGGCGGAAGGGAATCGCCATCTTGCAATAGTTCGATGGAGATACCATCGGGTGAGCGGATGAACGCCATGTGTCCATCTCGCGGTGGACGATTGATCAGCACACCCTTGTCTATCAGGCGCTGGCATAAAGCGTAGATATCGTCGACTCGATAGGCGAGATGACCGAAATTGCGGCCCTCGTCATAGTCCTCTGGATCCCAGTTGTTCGTAATCTCTACCAGTGGGCTTTGCCCACTGCGGCCATTTTCAAGATCCCCGGGGGCGCAAAGAAAAACCAGCGTGAACCTTCCGGCTTCGCTGTTATAGCGATTAATCTCGACCAGCCCCAGTTTGTCGCAATAAAAGTCCAAAGTGTCTTCGAGGTTGCTCGATCGAACCATGGTGTGCAGATACTTCATAGTTTAGTCCTGGTGGCGCGGTGCATTTGCAGCAGCTAGTCCTGCCATTCTACCGGAGTAGGTTGCATCGCCAACAGACATTCCGCTGCTATATCCCTCTGCACGCCTGACCACCCCACAGGCGGTGCGCCCCGCGGCATAGAGACCGGGTATGACCTGGCGCTGAGGATCCACGACTTCTCCGCTGGGTAATGTATCCAGGCCACCGAGTGTGAAGAACGGATAGAACGACCCTCTGCCCGGAGTAACATCCAGCGCTACCAGCGGTGGCTCGAGCGCTTCCAACCACGCGGTGGCTTTGTGCTGCAGAGTATCCTCTCCTGCCTGACAATCTTCGTTGTAGTTAGCAATGGTCTGTTGCAAGGCATTTTTCCGCAGGCCTATTTCCTCCTCGAGTTCAGCCACGCTCTCACCGGTACCGGCTACTTGTGCGCCCATATAGCTGACTTTTTCGTAGTCGCCGTACTGCTCGACGGTTAAAACATAATAGAACCGCTCTGATTGCTGAGCGAGAATGGCTGCTCCCATGCGGCCGTGATAGACATCTTCGTTTATGAAGCGCTGGCCTTTGTCGTTTATCAGAATGCCCGAGGTCATCGAGGCCGGTGGATAGTAGGGTAGGCTAATAAAGCCCTCGTGCATATTGACCGCGGCGCCGCCGACTGAGATTCCCATTAATATACCCGAGCCAGTGTCACCGGGATTGCCAATGGGAGCGTTGCCACGGGTGAGCATGGGTGCATATTTTTGGATCATATCCTCATTCATGACAAACCCGCCGGCGCAGAGGATTACGCCTCGAGAGACCTTTACATTGAGCTCCCGCTGATCTTTGCGAATCACCAGACCTGCAACGGCCCCGTTCTCATCAACGATCAGTGTCAGAGCGCGGGTTTCGTAGTCCACAGAAATATGGTTTCTTTTGTCGACGTTTTCGGTGACAATTTTCATAAACAGGGGGCCACCGTTGTCGCCTTCTACCCAGAGATTGTGCCCCCTCGGACAGGGCTTGGCCTGCTGGGCATAGGGGTAGGCTTTTTCGCTGCCTGTGTAAAGAAGGCCATCGTCTGTTAAACACATGATGGCCCGCTCCTCATGAAAACTGTCTTTGAACGGCACTCCCAGGGCCACCAACCATCTGAAGTGGTCTGCGCTATTCTCACAATATCCGCGAATTTTCTCTTCATCTGCCTGGGGGCCCGCACACATCATCATATAGATGACCATATCTTCGGTGTCATCTTCAAAACCGCAGGCTCTCTGAACGCGAGTGCCGCCGCTGCCGCCCATATAAATCTCGGCGCTCGACAGCGCTGTAGATCCTCCGCTAGCGCTGGCTAGCTCGAAGATATTGACTTTGCAGCCAGCGTCAGCCGCCTCTATCGCCGCGCAACCGCCTGCACCGCCGAATCCAACGATGGCGACGTCGGTTTCGATATCCCACTGCTTTACGTCCGATATTTTTCTCGGCTTCGAGGGATTAGTTTTGGCAGCTTCAGTCATTACGGGTTACCCATGAGATTATGGTGAGGCCTTGATAGGGCCGGATGCTGTTTGTCGGACGTAGATTCAAACAAGACAGGAATTAGATCTCTTTAGGGGATAGCTGACAATATCCGAAGACTGAATTCGGATTAACATGTTGTACATCGACTGTTTTTTTCTACGTTGTCGCTAGCGACATGCGTCTTTCCGGCAAATTCTGCCCAGTTAGCTGGTTTTGCCGAACCACTGGGGTACAATTCCCGCCCTTTTGTGAACTTAGTAATCGTCTATGTGGTTTAAGAATCTGCGCGCCTATCGTCTCACTAGCCCATTTGAGCTGTCTGCGGAGCAACTGGGCGAAAAACTCGCTGACAGTACGTTTCAACCCTGCGCAAAATCTCAGGCACTGTCTTTGGGGTGGGTTGAGCCATTGGGCGAGACCTCAGAACTGCTGGTACACGCCGCCAACGGGCGTTTTTTGCTTTGCCTTAAGCGAGAGGAAAAGCTGCTGCCTTCTGCGGTAGTACGTGAGCTCGTCGAGGAAAAAGTGGCCCACATTGAATCTGAAGAGGGGCGCAAGGTATACCGCAAGGAGAGGCTGAATCTTAAGGACGAAATCGTCCAGGACTGCCTGCCTAGAGCCTTTTCCAGATCCTCAAGAATGTTTGCCTTTGTGGATACCAAATCGGGGTGGTTGTTTATCGATTCTGCGAGCGCATCCAAGGCGGAAGAGCTGCTGAATCTGCTGCGTGATGGCATCGGCAGTTTTCCTGTTGTTTTGCCGCAGGTGAATAATGCACCGTCTGCCGTAATGACCAATTGGTTGGCGCATCAGAACCTCCCGGATGATTTTGCTCTTGGAGAAGAGTGTGAGCTGCGCGAGCCTGGAGAGGAGGGTGGAGTTGTCCGCTGTCGCGGCGTTGACCTGCTCAGTGAAGAAGTTGAAACTCATGTGAACGCGGGTAAGCAGGTAGCGCGACTTTCTTTGAGCTGGGAGGAACGAATTTCTCTGGTACTCGCTGAAGATCTTTGCCTGCGGCGGTTGAGGTTTTCCGATGAGTTGCTTAAAGAGAATGACGAGATACCCGATGACGAGATGGCTGCGCGTATGGACGCCGACTTTGCATTGATGTCAGAGGCGGTCATTGGCCTGCAGGAGCGCGTCATGGCACTGTTTGGCGGAGAGGCACTGTAAGGTGTGATAGTTGATGGCGCATTGCTCTGATACAGACGATTATCGCAGCCTTTTTCTGGCCGACGCGCCTATGATGGATATGCGAGCGCCGGTGGAGTTTTCTCAGGGAGCCTTTCCCAATGCGGTCAGCTTGCCGTTGATGGAAGACGATGAACGCTCTCAGGTTGGCATTTGCTATAAGCACAGTGGGGCCGACGCCGCCATCGCTTTGGGTCACCAATTAGTTTGCGGCGAAGTTCGTGCGGCGCGACTCGAACAGTGGAGTCAGTTTGCCCGCAATCATCCCAATGGATATCTCTACTGTTTTCGCGGTGGCCTGCGCTCCAAAACAGTTCAGCAATGGCTTCTCGAGCAGGGCATTGATTATCCGCTGGTAAAAGGTGGATACAAGGCCATGCGTCAGTTTTTGCTTTCGGAACTGGATCGCAGCGTGTCGCAAGCAAATTTTGTACTCATAGCAGGAAAAACCGGTACCGGTAAAACTCGGGTTATCGAGCAGCTTTCCGCAGCGGTCGACCTGGAGGGTAGGGCGGGTCATAGGGGGTCCAGCTTCGGGCAATTGCTAGAGCCACAACCGGGTCAAATTGATTTCGAAAATTTGCTGAGCATTGATTTACTGAAACTGCGCGATGCCGAAAAGCGCACGATCTTTTTGGAAGACGAGGGCCACCTTATAGGGCAGCGCTATCTGCCCAAGGTCTTGCTCGATGCTATGAAAGAGGCCCCCATGTTGCTCGTCGAGCAAACGCTGGCTGAACGAATCAATATCGTGATTGCCGACTATGTGATAGATCTCGGAAATCGATATCAGCTAGCTCACCTCGAAGAAGGAAAGAAACTGCACCGCGCCAAACTGCAAAATGATTTGCACAGAATTCGTAAACGTCTGGGTGGTGAACGTCACACCAGGG
This sequence comes from Cryomorphaceae bacterium, assembly GCA_047612385.1. Taxonomy (GTDB): domain Bacteria; phylum Pseudomonadota; class Gammaproteobacteria; order Pseudomonadales; family Halieaceae; genus JBALVT01. The sequence goes on from JBLGAR010000036.1 coordinate 20,158, forward strand.
TAAGCGAACTGCTCGATGCGGCCTTTGCGCAGCAGTGGATCGATGGCGACCTGTCTTTGCACGGGCAATGGATAGGTTTGCTGCTATCGACCTATTACGATCCGATGTATGAGTATCAGTTGGAAAAACGCGCTGGGGAAATTCTATTTAGTGGCTCGCGAGACCAAGTTGTGGCCAAAGCATCGGCGATGGCTTAGAAAATGCAAACTGCCACAGAAATTTCGCGTGAACTGGTTTTAGTCGGGGGGGGGCACGCCCACGTTCTGGTACTGCGCCAGTGGGGCATGTCACCTTTGCCCGGAGTGCGAGTAACACTTATTTCACCCTCTACGCACACACCATATTCCGGCATGTTGCCCGGTCTCGTCGCCGGCCACTACTCATTCGATGACAGTCATATTGATTTGGCGCGTCTGTGCCAATGGGCGGGCGTGCGTTTTCTCAAAACACAGGTTGTTGCGATCAATCCGGATGAAAAAATCCTCACACTAGTCGACCGCCCCACGTATTCCTATGACCTGCTAAGTATCGACACGGGATCAGTGCCCGAGTTGGATTCTGTGCCCGGCGCCAGGTCGTGGAGCGTTCCAGTGAAACCTGTGGCAGAGCTATGGCAGCGTTGGCAGAGTCTCGATCTTCAACGCCGGGCCACAGATTCACGCCGGATAGCCGTGGTCGGTGGCGGTGCCGGTAGCGTCGAACTGATTATGGCCATGGCCAACTCGTTGACCGGAGCGGGGGCTCGCTTTGAATTGTTTTGTGGTTCGCAGGAAATTCTAACGGCTTACAATCCAGGTGCCAGGCGCTGCGTTGAAAAAGCGCTCGCACAATTGAATATCGTATTGCGAGTAAACGCGCGCGTTGTATCGGTGACGGAACAGCAACTGCATCTGAAGGATGGGTCAGAGCATAGCTTTGACGATTTGTTTTGGTGTACAGGCGCAGCGGCTTCTGAGTTTGTAAAGAGCAGCGGCCTGCAAACGGACGAGAGAGGGTTTTTGGCGATTGGCGATACCCTCCAGTCATTGAGTCACGAGTCTGTCTTTGCCGGTGGAGATGTGGCGACTCAAGTCAATCATCCAAGGCCAAAGGCGGGGGTCTATGCTGTTCGTCAGGGGCCCGTGCTTGCGAAGAATTTGCGCAATGCGCTGACCGACAAACTACTAATAGAACATATCCCGCAACGCAGCTTTCTCTCTTTGCTCTCTCTTGGCGGAAAAACGGCAACGGCCAACTGGGGAATACTTTATGCCACGGGTCAGTGGGTGTGGCGTTGGAAGGATCGAATAGACCGCAAATTCATGGCTCGTTTTGAGGATCTGCCGGTAGTTATGGCGTCGGCGGCAGCAAATTCTGCTCGGGACGTATCCACCGGGACTCAAATGCCCTGCGGCGGCTGTGGTGCAAAGATTGGCGCAGACACCTTGTCTTCAGTACTGACCGAGTTGGGCGATGAATTCCCCCTGCACTGCCCCAACAGCCGCGAGGCCGATGACACCGCTATAGTTTCCGGCTATGGCTCAGGAGATCTTGTGCAGAGCATCGATGTACTGCGTGAAATGGTCTCTGACCCATGGTTGATGGGTCGAATAGCAGCCAACCATGCCCTGAGCGACTTATATGCCAGTGGCGCTAAACCACTGTCGGCTTTGGCGACAATTACGCTCCCCTTCGCAAGCGGATCCATTCAGCGCAGAGAGTTAAAGCAGTATTTAGCAGGTGCGCTGCACGAATTTGAGAAGGTAGATTGCAAGCTGCTTGGAGGCCATAGTTTGCAGGGCCAGGAGCTTAATCTTGGTTTTGTTGTCAACGGAACTTCCATCTTCGTCGAACACGGTTTAGTCGGCAAAACCGGATTGCGTCCGGGGGACGCTTTGGTACTCACTAAGGCGCTGGGCACAGGAGCACTTTTCGCCAACCATATGCGTCTTGAGGCGAACAGTTTCGACGTGTATGAAGCAATACAAGGCATGACTTCAAGCAGTTATGCGGCAGCGAAACTGGCGGTGGAATATCGCGTGAGCGCAGCGACTGACGTAACAGGGTTTGGGTTGCTAGGGCATTTACTCGAGATGTTAGGTCCGGCGCTGGGTGCAACACTTTCTCTAGCAAACATTCCTCTACTGCCCGGCGCCTTGAGCAGTGTCGAGCAGGGGGTCTACAGTACGATGCATACGGCTAATGCCCAGGCCAAGGAATCGTTGGGCTTCATTGCCCCGGGAGCTAATCCAGCCATGATTGACCTGCTGGTTGATCCACAGACCAGTGGTGGCCTACTACTTGGCGTTGCCGCAGAGCGGGCGGCGGATCTTTGTGCCGATCTGCAGCGAGCGGGCTATCATTGCTCGGCTATTATCGGTGAGGTATCTGAACGCGATCCCACCTTGTCGGGACCATTGAGTATTCTTTAAAACATTTTTTGATGCCGATCGCTTGCCTTCACACTACACCGTAAGAAGGTGCTTGACCGCCTCGCGATAGCTGCGGCTGACTTTTAACTGACTCTCACACTCAAGCGTGAGCATATACTCGCCATTATTCAAAGTTTGAGCCGCGACGATGTGGCTTGCGTTGACGATGGTTGAGCGATGGATGCGCAGAAATTTGGAAGGGTCCAGCAGCGCCTGTAACTCCTTCATAGTGATGCGCATGATGTGAGTTTTTCCTCCGGACTGAATACACATGTAATCACCGGCTGCATCAATCCAGTGAATGTCGCTGACCCTGATAAACGCTATATCGTTGCCGTCTTTTATTGAAATTCTTTCGGGCCAATTGTTTACGGCTGTGCTGTCATTCGCCATTTGTTCGACATCGCTGGCACTAGCGCCCGTCATACTCATTAGCATTTCGATCAACTTGTTCTTGGAGGCAGATGACGCTTCTTGTTGATGGTGAGCAACCGCTCGCTCCACGGCCTCGTGCAAGCGATCATCGTCAATCGGCTTCAATACATAGTCGATAGCATGTACTTTAAAAGCATCAATGGCGTACTCATCGTAGGCGGTGACGAATATCACCATCGGCATATTGTCTGATTGCAGCTGGCCAATGACATCGAAGCCATTCATGCCTGGCATTTGAATGTCCAAAAAAACCAGATCTGGAGAGTGTTCGGCGATTGCCTGTAGCGCTTCTACCCCGTTTGCGCATTGCGCGATTACGTCAACCTGGGGAAGGTGTTGCAAGCGAATCGCAAGGCCTCTTCGTGCTAGATTTTCATCGTCTACAATAATCGTGCTCAAGCGTTGCATGTTCATATTGTACGTCGCGTCAGTGGAATATGGATACTAATGGTAAGGCCGTGGGGCTCGGTACTACTCAAGCGGAAGGACTGACTGTCACCGTATAATCCCTTCAATCGCTCTTTGCTGTTTGAAAGGCCAACCCCACCTCCCTTGGCTGTTTTTCCATAGCGCAAATCCAAGCCGGGGCCATTGTCCGCAATCACCAGTAGTAGATCGTCGCCCAAAACTTTTGCGCTAATGCCAATAGCACCGCCGTTAATAGCGAGCGCAATAGCGTACTTGATCGAATTTTCGACCAGGGGTTGTAGCAGTAGGCCGGGCATTAAAGCCAGCTCGGCTTCAGGCTCCACGTCTATATGAATTTCCAAACGATCATCGAAACGAACCTTCTCAATATCCAGATAAAGCATAAGCGCTTCGATTTCTTCGGTAACTGTCACTTGCGCCATGGGGTCGTTATCTAAAGAATAGCGCAGGAACCGGCTTAGTCTAGTCACCATTTGGTTGGCGAGCTCAGTGTCCTTGTCGAGAATCAGCGTAGAAATGGCGTTTAGCGTGTTGAATAAAAAATGCGGGTTGAGTTGATAGCGCAACATTTTTAGCTGGGCTTCATGTGCCATCGAGAGCGATTTAAGTCCACGTTCTTTCTCTTCTTGCAACAGCATGTAGTACTTGATACCAAAGTACAGCCCACTCCAGACCAGCATTATCCAAAATGCCGACCCCGCCTGAGCAAAGTAGGTCAGTAAACTCATACTCTTTTCATGGAGATCCGGCTCCGGCTCGTAGACAGAACCAAAAATAGCGTGTCGACATGCGAACCAGGCTAGAGCGGCCGTGTAGGAGGCGACGAGTATCACGACAATTCGCCGGATCACCGCCATATCCCACATGAAGCGATAAAGTGCTCGTAAGCCCAGTGTTATGAACATCCCAATGGCGCAGATTGCGACAAGATACAGTGCAAAATTTTCCGGGGCCTTGCCCCAGGTCATCACACCCACGTAGTGTGAGCTTGCCCATCCGGTCCAGCCAGTAAACTGAAGAGCCCAGAACAGATAGCGCTTATCTTGTAGTGCAGATTGAATTTGCATGGAACAATTATACGCGCAATATCATCCATACTTTCTCCCCTTATCGTATATTCGACTCATCTCATCGCAGCAATACGCCTTTACAGGGCATCAACTCCTCCTTAGAGTCTGCGGTTCAGAGTATTTGGAAGAATCTATCTATGAGCCTAAAGCCAGGAAAGTATCGACATTTTAAGGGTGGGGAATACGCCGTCCAGGGAGTCGCACGACACTCCGAAAACGAGGAATTACTGGTGGTTTACACTCCTCTTTATGGCGAGGGTGGCCTGTGGGTTAGACCTCTGGATATGTTTCTGGAACAGGTACAACACGACGGCGAGTTGCGCTCGCGCTTCGAGTTTGTCGGCTCATTAGATTAAGCCTGAAAGACCTGAGGTCGATTACTTATTTGGATTCGAAAACTAATCGCGGACCGTTATTTGCAATCGGCGAATTGGGTTAGAGCCTCACCCGTCAATCGATACCCGACCCACTCCTTCTGAGGCACCGCCCCGAAAGATTCGTAGAAATCAATCGCAGGCTTGTTCCAATCCAGTACATTCCATTCGAATCGTCCGCAGTCTTTTTCGACCGCCAATTTCGCAAGGTGTTTCAACACGGCTTTCCCTGCCCCGGTGCCCCTATGATCGGGTGAGATATAGAGGTCTTCCAGAAACAAGCCATTTTTCCCCAGCCAGGTCGAGAAATTGTAAAAACACACGGCGAAGCCAGCGGGTAAATCGTCTACGGAACAAATCAGTGCGAACGCATTCGATTCGCTTGCGAAAAGAGCTTCGCGAAGACTTTCCTCGCTCGTCACTACCTCGTCGAGCGCGTTTTCGTATTCGGCTAATTCACGGATAAATGTCAATATTAGAGCGCAATCAGCTTCAGTTGCCGGGCGAATATCGATGGCTGCCATTGTCAGTTTCTCCAAAAATAAAAATGATGTACTTTGCTAATCCGGAGATTGCAGTAACTTATCGGATTTATCGTGTAAATAGTCAGGCATAACCCGCTGTACATTGTCATTCCTAGCTTCTTCACACCGCGCTTTCTCAATCAGTATGTCGAAAAGCTTGATGACTTGCCATACATTGGCAGACGTCGGATCGATTGGATCCTATGTGGCGCTTTTGTTCATTGACGCTAAAGTTTTAGCTTACCCTGCCGCCAACCAATAAGGGTGGAAGGGTGTCACCTTTAGTGTACACGCGCGCATTTATGACGATAAAAGTCAGGATCGTGTGGCCAAGGTTACCATCGGAGCGCGGAGCTGGTTTGGTCGAAGAGAGTTTGGCAACCCAAAAATAAATTTGGCAGGAACTAACGGTCCAAGTATTGAATGCAGTTTTCAATTAAATACAAGATTTTCCTCGGGATCATGGCTTGCGTTATCGCACTTGTTGTCGCGATTAATTTCGTCACTTTAAAATCTCTCAGCAATGTTGGCCATCAAGGAAAAATAATGCAGCTTGGTCAGGCTGTTCAGGCCTACAGGCATTTCGCTGCCCAAGGTCGCGAACTCATGCTGACTCAGGCACGGGCCCTGGCGGACGCCCCGGGCCTTCAGGCAACTTTGACGACCCCTGAAGTTGATCCGGAGACTGTTTTATCCGCACTTTCTAAACTGAAAACCACTGAGAGTACGTCAGCGGTAATGGTCTTTGATTCAAGTGGGCAGCTGCTCACGGCTCAACCCATTGCCTCCTACTCAAGGATGGCGAAGCTGACGGTAGATGTTCTCGCTCAATCTCTGGAGGGGGGTACTTCTTATTCCGAGCGAGAAATCGACGGCCAGTTTTATCAACTGGTGACGGCGCCGGCGATCGCGGGTGACCAAGTTGTCGGCGTGCTTGTCGTGGCCCAACGCATCGATACACCAGAACAATTAGAGGTAATTGCGGAAGTGACCGGCTACGAAGTGGCACTTTCCTTTGGAGAGAAGGTAGTGGGCTCCTCCCATGAGTTTGGGGACAAATTTTTAACCGAGGTGCTGTTGAACTTTTCCACCCTTGGAACACAACTTGGCGGTGGTTCCACAAACGCCGAGGTGTTCGGATTTAGCGTAGCCGATCGTGGTTTTATTGCGTCCCAGATTGCCAAGGACAAAGAGGGGCTGATGCTGCTTTATAGCCCGGCGGCTTTTTTCCCCGGTACTATGGCCAAGCTGCGCCAGATTATGTGGAAAGGAAGCGCTCTGGGGTTATTTCTCGGCATATTTTTTAGCATCTGGATAGCGGGGCGTATCAGTCGGCCAATCCGTGCTGTCACCGATGCCGCTGAGAAATTTCGCTCGGGCGAGCTCGACGCCAGAGCGCCTGTAAATTCTACTGATGAAGTAGGTCAGCTGGCGGGCGCCTTTAATCACATGGTTGATCAAATCGTTTTCGATCAGGCCGAGCTGGTAGCCAGTAAAGAGGCTGCAGAGGCCGCCAGCCAGGCTAAAAGCACCTTTCTGGCCACCATGAGTCACGAGATTCGGACCCCGCTTAACGGCGTGCTGGGAATGACCGAAATCGTCTCCGAGAACCTCAGAGGCACTGAGCACCAGCGCAATCTTGATATTATTCGTGAGTCCGGTAATTCCTTGCTGGAGGTGATTAATGACATTTTGGATTTTTCCAAAATCGAAGCCGGCAAACTGGGCCTCAGTCCCAGCAGATTTGAGCTGCGCCGCTTTTTGGCTGAGCTATGTGACAATCAATCGGCTAGTGCTCATGGAAAGGGATTGGAGTTAACCAGCAGTTTGCCAATTGAAATAGCGTTTCGGGTTGAGGCCGATATCGCAAAATTACGACGAGTCCTTACCAATCTGGTAGGCAACGCGATTAAATTCACGGCGACGGGCCACGTCGATGTGAGTGCCAAGCTGGTAGAGAAGCGCCCGGGCTATGCCACATTCCGCTTTGAAGTTTCTGATACCGGTATAGGGATTGCGTCGGATCGTATTGATCAGGTTTTTGAGTCTTTCACACAAGCGGATGATTCCACCACCAGGCAATTTGGCGGCACAGGGTTGGGTTTAGCGATATCCAAACAATTGGTCGAGTTAATGGGCGGGGAAATGCAGGTCAGTAGTGTGTCTGGTCGGGGCAGCTGTTTTGCCTTTGATTTGGAGTTTAAGGCAAAGCAGGTTCGTGATCCGCATCTGCAGGAGCGCTCTCACACCGCGGCGGCTTTACAACTTGGCAAGCGGGGCAGTGGTGTCGACGCATTGTTGGAAGATCAGCGTATATACTTTGGGATTCAGGTGTTGTTAGCGGAAGACGCCGTGATTAATCAGGAGGTCGCCAAGGCGATGATCAGTTCCTACGGCTGTGAGGTGACAATTGCCGATAATGGTCTGAAGGCATTGGAAATGGTCGAGCGCGAACATTTCGACCTGATATTTATGGATTGTCAGATGCCGACGATGGGCGGCTATGAGGCAACTGCCCAGATCAGGAGCACAGAGAAAGCCAATGGTCACTCACGTATTCCTATCATCGCCCTGACCGCAAATGCGATACAAGGAGATCGTGAGCGCTGTTTGAAGGCAGGTATGGACGATTACATATCGAAGCCTTTTACCAGCGAGATAATCGGTCAGAAGCTGGCTCAATGGTTGGCGCCAGCCGAGCTATCTAAAAGTTGATTTTCAGTGCCAATTTGCCTTTTTTTATACCGCGTGAACTAACAATTGGTCCCCTCCTGCTGTCCGTAGCAATGGTGTAGTCGATGCCTCCAGTGGCACTCGTTTGAAGCTTCGGAACCCTTCGAAGCCCTTAATTATCTGTTACGTTGATAATTCTGCCGCGTGTTCTGCGTTTGTGAGTCCTTTACCCATTAAAAAGGTAAAGAAATTCTTGGAATGGTCGATAAACATATATCCAGAGCAGTAGCGATAGGCAATCTGCCATCTGATTGCGGAACGTGAATGGGGGAGATGTATGACCCGAAATCGTCATAGAGAATCTCGCCAATGAAATGGAGAATTGGTTCCCCAGTGCGCGGCAGCCTTGGATTCGTCACTCTGACGCTGATTACCCTTTTCGCTGGTGATTGGCTTGGGCTTGGCCCGCGAGCAGAGCACCGGCAAATAGAACATCGCAAATATGTTGGCGAATCGTTAGCCGGGCAGTTGTCCTCGCTGGCCAGGCCCGCGGAACAAGGTGGTATTCGAGCGATGCTAAATTTGCTTGTCGAGAGCAATGAAGATATTGGTTCGATTGCGTTTCGCCCGCTGGAAGGTGATGGCGGTGTAATAGTTGGTGAGCACGAGCAGTTCTGGAAAGTTTCTGAGAATGGTAAATTCTCAACTCTAGATGGGGTCTTTGTTCCACTATTTGATGGAGATCAATACTGGGGCTCTATCGAGCTTCGATTCCGAGAGCACGAAACAAGGTGGTACTTTCCCGTGCAAGCAAGCTCAATGCTGGCCCTAATTCTGTTCTCAGGATCCGTGGGGTTTCCCCTCTATGTCTTTTTTTTACGTCTTTCAATGCGAGAGTTTGAGTCCAGCAGTCAGATTGTGCCAGAACGGGCCAATGCGGCATTTGATGCATTGGCTGAAGGTGTTCTAATCCTGGACGAGCAAGGAAAGGTGGTACTGGCCAATCAAGCTTTCACAGATAGCGCAGCTCTGAAGCAAGTTGAAATCCTTGGTTGCAACGCTAATGATCTGAACTGGAGTTCATATCAAACGGATAGCACTATTCGTCCAGAGCGTCTGCCCTGGTCTCGAGTTATGGAATCGGGTGAGAACCTTATGGGCGAAAAACTGACCATGTACAAGGATTCTAATCTTGAGAGGTCGTTCACCGTCAATAGCACCCCGATACATGACGGCAAGGATACTGTTAGGGGTGCCATTATTACTTTTGATGATCTCACCGAGCTGGAAAAGAAAAATGAAGCCCTTAAGGAAACACTTTCGAGCCTCAAAAAAACGCAATCTGATGTAAATTTGAAGAATAAGGAACTTCAATACCTTGCTACGCGCGATCCATTGACCAGTTGCCTGAATCGTCGATCTTTCACAGAGCAGTTTAACGCCCTGTTGGAGCAGGCGATGACGCATAAAACTGAGTTAGTGTGCATTATGGTTGATATCGATCACTTTAAACGCGTTAACGACACTTACGGGCATGCTGTTGGGGACAAGGTGATCAAATTTGTCGCTGATGTGCTGAAAAAGCAGATCAGGCGCGAAGATTTGCTGGGACGCTACGGAGGAGAGGAGTTTTGCATCATACTGGATGTGACGGATCTTGATCAGGCGGTGATCGTTGCAGAGAGAATGCGCAAAGAAATCACTACGGGTGATCCCGGCTTGTTTACCTCTTCGATGCGAGTTACGGCAAGTTTTGGGCTTGCGTCGACTAAAAGTGTGCGCAATGACAAGGACCAGCTTATCGTCAAAGCTGATCGAGCTTTGTATCTGGCCAAGGAAAGCGGGCGAAATAAGATAGCAATTTGGGAAGACGAGATCGCAGGTCAAGTCACTGCACTAAATACCAAACGTGGTAGGTCCGAGAGCATAGGTGTCGCTAGTGAATCTGAGTTAGAAGTGGGAGAGCGAATTGCTCAGCTCGAATTTATTGCACAGGAAAAGTCGTTGCAGCTTGATCGCTACGCCTCACATGACCCGCTCACACAGCTTCCTGAGCGAAATCTGTTCGTCGATCGTGTTGAGCAGGCTTTGTTGCAGGCTAGGCGAAGCGGGCGAGTGGTGGCTGTGTTATCCCTGGGTCTCAAAAACTTGAATCGCGTGAACGATACCCTTGGCCATGAAAGCGCACAAGAATTGCTGTACGAAACGTCCGAGCGCCTGAAAGAGGTATTGCGTGGTTCAGATACTATAGCGTTGCTTTCGGGGGCTGAGTCTGAGACGTCAATATCCAAACTAAATGGCGGTGAATTTGGGCTTCTTTTCCCGGCAGTGCAAGACATCGAATCTATTACGTGGATTGTAAAAAGAATCTTTGACGCCCTTCAAGAACCGCTTTTTATCAATGAACACAATGTAACCGTCACCAGCAATATTGGTATTGGTGTTTATCCCAGTGATGGCAATGACGCTGTATCTTTGATCAAAAATGCGAGCATATCCAGATATTATGCTGAGCAGCAAAAAGGATCCAATAATGTCGAGTATTACTCAGAAGACATTAACAGGACTTCGCAAGACCAATTAAACCTCGAAAGCGAAATGTCTGGTGCTATAGACCGGGAAGAGTTCGAACTTGTTTATCAGCCAAAGATTGACCTAAGAACGGGGCAGATAGTTGGATTCGAATCGCTAATTCGTTGGAACCATCCAGTTAGAGGCTTGTTAACGCCAAATGAATTTATCGACATCGCTGAGAGAACGCGGTTGATAAATCTAATAGGAGACTGGGTACTCAGGGCATCATGTCTGCAGAATCGTGAATTGCAACTAGCGTCATCGTGCGAGTTAACAATCGCGGTCAACCTATCGCCGGTGCAATTTTCTCAAGTGGACCTCGCCGAACGAATTTTTCGTATTCTGGATGAAACAGGTATGAAACCTGAAAATCTTGAGCTGGAATTGACAGAGAGCTGTTTGATGGAAGATATGGAGTTAACTCATCAGATACTGAGCAAACTTCAAGACCACGGCGTTTTAATCTCGATCGATGACTTCGGTACGGGTTACTCCGGGCTGAGCCATTTGAGAGCACTACCGATCGACATTGTGAAAATCGATCGTAGCTTTGTGGCTGAAATCGGCAGCAACGAAGACGACACGGCCATTGTGACTGCAGTGGTTAACATGGCTAGAGCTCTGGATCTAAAAGTGGTAGCCGAAGGCGTTGAAACTGGGATTCAGCTGCTTGCTCTGAAAGCTATGAATTGCGATGAAGCTCAGGGCTATTATTTCAGCCAGCCATTGAGTGGGTCTGACGCCCGGAATTTCTTGCGTGGTTCCACGAGTCTTTCCTGTGTGGGATCAAACCTGTTTCTCTGACCTCAATTAGGTCGCCGAAGAACGATACCTGAATGCAGGTTGCACCGGGTTCTTACCAAGCCCGATAACGAAGGAAGGAGTACCAGTGAGCTCTAGTGTAAAAAATGAAAATCCGGGCCTTGTGAAGGAACTTGCCCCGATCTTTAGTTCTCTGCCGGGGGCGAACGACAAGTTTCGAGTTGTCATTGTGAGATTTGTTGAGCGGCTGCGAGAGCAGATTGACGCTATTGAAAAAGCTCGGTCCGATAAAGCCTATGATTCTTTGCAATATCTTGGAGGTTGGCTGCGGGCGTCGGCGGGCTCGTTAGGCTTCCACGATTTTGATGAGCCGGCACTGGCACTGGAAAACTTCGCTAAGGAACGTGATGATGCGCAACTGTCTGAAGTTGCGCAAGAGATTGACGATTTGGGGCGTAGTGTTTTTGAGGCGTACTCTTTCTGTGTTGCCAAAAGTGGTGTTCGAGCTGTAGCGCCGGTAAACGTGGCGGCTCAGCGCGGCGATGGTCTTCCTTGCGTTGTCACGTCACAAATGATGGAGGACGAGAGGTTTAGGCCTCTGGTCGAAAAGTATGTGAAGACTTTACCGAAACAACTAGATTCTATGGAGCAGGCTATGTCTGCTTCAGATTTGCAAACTGTCGCCGATCTGGCCCATTGGTTACTGGGCTCTGCAGGCACATTAGGCCTGCATGCCTTCACTGAGCCTGCAAGTGCGTTGCAGGACCTTGCTAATGCAGGGCAATTAAACGAAGCGAAAAGCAAAGTAAAAATAATTCGAACCCTCTGCGGTCGCATTAACTTGAATGCAACACATGAGGTGGCGTAAATGAAGACGCCGGGAAAACAGGGGGCTGTCTGTGGCTGAGTTTGCACCTATGAAAGCAGAAGAGATATATGCCGGTCTAAAAGACGCCCGGATCATGATGGTCGATGATGAACCGCTCTTAATGGACGTTCTTGAAATTTTTCTCGAAGAAAAAGGCTATCGTAATTTTTTGAAAGTGGAAGACTCGCGATTGGCAATGTCGACGCTGGAAGAGTATCGACCGGATATCCTGCTACTAGATCTAAAAATGCCCCATGTCGATGGCCTGCAAATTTTAGAGATGATGCGCGTAAATCCTCTGCTAGAACGTATACCGGTTATCGTACTGACCAGCTCCAGCGATGCGCCAACCAAATTGACGGCGCTAGAGCTTGGAGCGATGGATTTTTTGGCGAAACCTGTTGACTCGAGTGAACTGTCTTTGCGTCTGCGCAATACGCTGACCGTAAAGGCTTATCAGGATCAGTTAACTTTTTACGATGCGCTTACCCGTCTTCCCAATCGAAAATTGTTTATCGACCGGCTTGAGTGGCTTTTGAAGGCTGCCAAGAGAAAGGGGCGGCGTCTGGCGGTAATCAATGTGGGGCTAGATCGGTTTGGCCAGATTAATGGCAGCCTCGGCCCGGCAGTGGGCGATGAGGTTTTAAAAGAGGTGTCTAGTCGATTGATGTCGTGTCTCCGCGAGAGTGATGTGGTCTCCAGGGCTGGCATCAAAGAAGCAGATTTTCAATTGGCTCGCTTGGGCGGAGATGAGTTTTCCATTTTACTGCCGGGTCTTAATCCAGCGGAAAGTGCCGGGCTCATCGCCGCACGTATCCAGAAAGCGCTGCAGCCTAAGTTTGAAATTGGTAGCACTGAATTATATGTGACTGCAAGTTTAGGTATAGCGGTATATCCCGAAGATGGCGAAGAGGCTCTTAGGCTGATAAAGAATGCCGGAGCAGCCACATCATACGCAAAGGAAGCTGGTCAGGGGCAGAGTCAGTTTTACTCCAAAGAAATAAACGCTCTGTCCAAGCGCAAGCTCAGCATTGAGGCAGAGCTTCGTCGTGCTATCGATAACGACGAGTTTGTGCTCCATTACCAGCCCAAAATCGATGTTCAATCTGGTTTGGTGAGAAGTGCGGAAGCTCTCATCAGGTGGAATAACCCTGAACGAGGCTTAATGTATCCGGATGGATTTATTTCTATCGCAGAGGACATCGGCTTGATTATCCCCATCGGAGAATGGGTATTGCGTGAAGCTTGTAGACAACAGGTGCGATGGTTGAACCAAGGCATTGGTGATCTCACCATAGCAGTGAATGTATCGGGCCCACAGTTCAATACCAGCAATTTAAAATACGTGATACAAAACGCACTTGAACAAGTTTCGATGCAGCCCCAGCGGTTGAAACTGGAAATCACTGAAAGCATGTTAATGGGAGAGGCTGAGGCATCCATTCATAAACTCCATGACATAAGATCTATTGGCACTTCTTTTTCAATCGATGACTTTGGGACCGGCTATTCCTCTCTTAGCTATCTAAGACGCTTCCCCCTGGACGAACTGAAAATTGACCGCTCGTTTATCATGGATGTCCCCACGGCGAAGGACGATGGAGCTATCGTGCGGGCTATTATTGCTCTGGCCCATTCTCTTGAGCTGAATGTAGTAGCAGAGGGGGTGGAGAACGCCGCTCAGGTAGCGTTCCTGCGGGCGCTAAATTGCGATGTGATCCAAGGGTATTACTTTAGCAAACCTCTGCCAGCGACTGACTTCGAGCAATATATTCGCGCTTTGAAACAATCAACCACAGACGCTTACCAGCCCCGGATAGGCACGGCGTAATAATTGGTATTATTCACACCTTATAATCGTTTTCCATTCCCGATTTCCGCTAAACAGAATATGTGATTAACACTTGGGCGGGGCCTATAAAGCCCTGATATACTTAGATTTTCCTACTTCGTACTGACTCCATCGGCCTCACGTCTTGGCCCTCCCATTGACTCCGCTTCTCGTACCCGGGCCCAGCGGAATATATTTGGCAAAAAAGTCCTAAAGCTTGTTTTGATCTTGCCGATAACTAGACAGAGAGCGGTTTACGCGCGAGCTCTGTACTAGATCAGTGCGCGCCTGTAGAGAAACCGGGTTGTGGCCCCAGCGTTGTGCGCGCACGTAGGGCCGACTGCTAAGGGGCACACGGAAAGAATGAGAGATATAGTCCTATTTTGTATTTTATTGGGTGGTTGTGCAGTTAATAAACCGCCTGAGTACAGTGATGCTGCTGTGCAGGCCGTGTGTGCGGCGAAGGATGGCGACACGGTCTCTGTCACCTATAAAAATCAGGTCAAACTTGTCACCGTAGATTTTGTGCCCTCCTGGGAAGAGCTTTATTCCCTTTGCGGTGATACAGGCGGTGCCTGCGTCAATATGGAAACCTTTGAGATCCATATGATTGATGACCGCCACTGTGCGCAGCGCGCCAGTCACGAGTTAGGCCATGTATTCGCTGTATCTGGCATGGACACCTATCGAAAAATAGAAAGCCGCCGTCAGAGTTTCTACGAGGGATGATACTAATCATGTAGGCCAAGATGGCTTTTTCCAGAATATTGAACACGGCCGAGGCTTTGAAAATAGCTTCCGGCGATGACAGCTGCTACAGGGGCTAAAGGTAATTCATGTATCGTTCAGATGGCGACCAATCCATAAGCTATACCGTTGAAGATCTCCTGCTATTTAAGGAGTCTCCGTTTGCCAGTTGGATGGAGCGCTTAACACTCGAAAATCCTCTGCACGGTATTGCTCCAGATGAGTCGGGCAAAACACCAGGTACTCATGACTCGTTTGGTAAGCAGGAGGATCACAAGAGTTTTTTTGCCAACAAGGTGTGCGTCGAGTCAGTTCAATGGAGCGACCTCGTCGATCACAGATCGCAGCAGAAAGTTCTCGGCTTTGGGCAGCGCTATCCACTCAGCGAGGCTGTGAGTGTTCCAGAAGATTTCGTTGTGGTTGCAAAAATGGATGATGTTCGGCGTCGACAAGAAACCCTGGATGCAATGCGCGATGGCGTGAATTTTATTATCAATGCGCAGCTTTCAGTAGGGCCGTTGTCGGGCGATGTCGATCTACTGATGCGAAGTAGCGGCGCCTCTGAACTGGGAAGCTATCGCTACATTCCCTGCGACACCCGTGAAATAGAAAGACCTCACAGCGCAATTGCGCTTTGCTATGTGGCAGATTTGTTACACAGCGTGCAAGGCGTCTTGCCCTCTAAACTGCTGATTATACGCGGTAAGCGTGAGCCAGTACCGCTGAATACGGAAGATCATATCTATCATTACCGCGCTGTAAAACAGAGCTTCATGAGCGCTCAGGGCTTGTTTAAAAAGCATTGTATGCCGAACCCGGAGGACTCTGCCAGTTTTGGTCGTTGGTCTGGCTGTGCCAACGAAGTCATGAAACGTCGCGTCATGTTTTCTTTAGACCAAAGCTCGGCCGTCAAAGAAGGTGGCGTGGAGTTTGAACAGAAAAGTGGTATAGAGGGAGGCGCAGATGTTGCCGGTACCTCAACCGAGCACGATTTACAGCAAAAACTTGTAAGACAGAGCGAGCCGCCCTCGCCACAATTACGCAGCGTGAAGAGCTGTGATTCAGATCAGTCATATGTGGATCTAGACTGGCCTGGAAGTTGTAAGGACAGTGCTCAACAAACACGTTTCAACGATAGGCTGATGACCAGCAACGGATCCGATCTTTGAAAACCGCGATGGAGTCGTACGAAACTGGCGTAATTTGCCAACTAAAAGATGAGCTTTGCCTCATATGAAGAATAAGGAAAACAATGAACACTTTACGCAAAACTGAAGCGGAAGCCACTACAAC
>JBLGAR010000037.1:0-35181 GCA_047612385.1 Cryomorphaceae bacterium
CGCGAATCTTTGAATGAAATGGCAGGCAACGAGCAACTCTTCTACGCGGTCAGCTAAACCTTCCGCCGCGCGTACGCCAAACACTTCCTTTACAAATCAACACACGCATGCAGTGTATAAATCAATACATGCATGCACTGTTATGCCCGTAATCCCGGCGTAAACGCGCTGATAACTATTTAGATTATCATTAAAAATAACTAATAGAATCAATGTCTTACGTTGACACGAGTCAACCATGAGCGCATCATGGTGTTTTTCCCTGCAGTAGAGGTTTGCCATGAAAGGTGACGCGAAGGTCATAGCACATTTAAACAAAGTACTCGGCAATGAAATGGTTGCTATCAATCAGTACTTCCTACACGCCCGCATGTATAAGGATTGGGGGCTCCAAGAGTTAGGCGACCACGAATATCACGAATCTATCGACGAGATGAAGCATGCGGACAAGCTCATCGAGCGCATCCTGTTTCTCGAAGGACTCCCAAATTTACAAGATTTAGGCAAGTTGCATATCGGTGAAAACACCCCGGAGATGCTCTCTAGCGACCTGAAACTTGAGCACGTGGCCCACGCCGACCTAAAGGCAGCCGTTGCCTACTGTGAGTCCAATGGTGACTATGTTTCCCGAGATTTGTTTGTAGAGATCATGGAAGCCGAAGAAGAGCACATCGACTGGCTCGAAACTCAATTGGGGTTAATTGAAAAGGTGGGCTTGCAAAACTACCTACAAACCGCCATGAATACGGTCAAGCCAGCTTAAAAGGTGAACTGATAGATCAACACCATCAGGCCTCAGTGCGTCTGATCAGTGCAGTGATGACACGAAGAAAAAAAGGCGGGCTATTAGCCCGCCTTTTTAATGGCAAAACGAAGCACTTTTATTCAGGCTCAGCCGCAGATGAGGCGGCCGCCTCTTTAATCAGGTCCTGCAGCTCGCCGGATTCGTGCATTTCAGTAATGATGTCGCAGCCGCCTATCAATTCGCCCTTGACCCACAACTGGGGAAAAGTGGGCCAGTTTGCGTATTTTGGCAGATGCTCTCGAATCTCCGGGTTCGATAATATATCGACATAGGCAAAGCGCTCACCACACGACATAAGAGCTTGCGTCGTCTTCGCGGAAAA
This sequence comes from Cryomorphaceae bacterium, assembly GCA_047612385.1. Taxonomy (GTDB): domain Bacteria; phylum Pseudomonadota; class Gammaproteobacteria; order Pseudomonadales; family Halieaceae; genus JBALVT01. The sequence continues at coordinate 1,128 of JBLGAR010000037.1, forward strand.
GCCGCACTGAGGCTGGTTGGGCGAGCCCTTCATGTAAAGTAATATATCGTTACTGTGTATCTGTTCTTCAATTGTTTCTATAACGTCCATTTCCGATCCTACCTGCTGTTGTCTGAGTGGCCGATATCGCATCGGGCATCTCGCGTTGAGAGCTCGATATTCTAGCCTATTGCGGGCAAATTTCCCACTTCGGCGCCAGCAATTTGCCAAGCCTATGCGACAGGGGATATAGTTCCCTCAATCGAGGCAGCAACCGCTGCCTTTTTGCGTTTTTGGGAGGACGGGGCCTATGTCGGCGCTGATGGAAACCTATGCCAGGCAACAAATAACCTTCAGCCATGGAGAAGGTGTTTACCTGTTTGACACGCGCGGTAATCGATACCTGGATGGCATTGCCGGTATCGGTGTAAATGCCCTTGGGCATGCCCACCCTGCGGTGTTGGCTGCAATCAATGAGCAAGCAGCACAACTGATTCACACGTCTAACCTGTATCGCGTTGAGGCACAGGAGAAACTAGCGACAAAACTCGCTGAAGTCACGGGAATGGACGCCTGCTTCTTTGGCAATTCCGGTGCCGAAGCCAACGAAGCGGCCATTAAACTGGCGCGCCTTTATGGCCATCAAAAAGGCATTAGCAAGCCCGCTATAGTGGTGCTCGAAGACGCATTTCACGGTCGCACCCTAGCCACACTGACCGCCACCGGTAACCGCAAAATTCAAGCCGGTTTTGAGCCGCTGGTAGCAGGGTTCACTCGAGCGCCACTGAACGACATCGAGGCACTTAAACAGATTGCCAGCAACAACGCCGATGTTGTCGCGGTGTTGATGGAACCGATTCAAGGTGAGGGCGGAGTAAGGCCGGCAAGTGCTCAATACCTGGCGGCTGTCAGAGAACTATGCGATGCCCAAGGCTGGCTATTGATGCTCGATGAAGTCCAAACAGGCAATGGTCGAACAGGCACTTACTTTGCCTATCAAGGCCTGGGCATTACTCCCGATGTTGTCACCACAGCAAAGGGCCTGGGCAATGGTGTACCTATAGGTGCTTGTCTGGCGCGCGGCGCCGCAGCACACGTGTTCTCAGCCGGCAACCACGGCTCTACCTATGGCGGCAACCCACTTGCCTGCGCCACCGCCCTGGCAGTTGTGAATACACTGATAGAGCAGGACTTGCTGAGCAACGCTACGGCGATGGGTCAGATCATTCGCGATGAGATTACGAATTATCCCAAGGCAAGCCCTACTGTCGTTGAAGTTCGCGGTAAAGGTCTGATGCTGGGTATTGAACTCAATAGAGATTGCCCCGAGTTGGTTGGAAAAGCACGCGAACGCGGCCTGCTAATCAACGTGACCGCTGGCAATACCATCAGGCTTTTACCGCCGTTGATCATCAACGCTGAACAGGCGCAAACACTCGGTTGCGGCGTAGCCGAGCTCATCGGCGAATACGCCGAGGTCTGAATCACTGCCGAAGGATACAGGACGTTAACATGCTCACACCCAGACACTTTTTGACCCTGCTGGATTTCAGTCCCGCCGAACTACTGGCGCTGATCGATCGGGCAACGCAGATGAAAAACGAACTTCGCGAAGGAGTCGACCAGCGCCACTTCCCGGGCAAAGTACTGGCCATGATCTTCGCCAAGTCCTCCACTCGAACCCGGGTTTCCTTTGAAGCGGGCATGTCCCAAATGGGAGGTCACGCGATGTTTCTCTCGGACAGAGACACTCAACTGGGCCGCGGCGAGCCGATTGAGGACAGCGCTATCGTTATTTCATCGATGGTCGACATCATCATGATCAGAACCTTCGCTCACGATATTGTTGAGCGATTCGCAAGAAAATCCAGCGTGCCGGTTATTAATGCTCTCACCGACGACTACCACCCCTGCCAATTATTGGCGGACATGCAAACCTGGACAGAGCACAGGGGCTCAGTAGCCGGGAAAACAGCCTGCTGGGTTGGCGATGGCAACAATATGTGCAACTCGTATATCAATGCGGCGCGCCAATTCGACTTCGAACTCAAAATAAGCTGCCCGCCAGGCTTTGAACCCCAAAAGGCCTTGCTGGATGCCAATCGAGATCGAGTATCCGTCGTGCATGACCCTAAAGCCGCCGCGCGCAATGCCGACCTGGTCATCACAGACGTATGGGCCTCCATGGGGCAGGAAGACGAACAGGCAGAACGAGCCAAACTCTTTGCTCCCTATATAGTCGATGAAAATCTCATGGCCTTAGCCGCCAGCGACGCTCTTTACATGCACTGCCTGCCAGCACATCGCGGTGAAGAGATTAGCGCCGGCTTAATGGATGCTCCAGATTCAGTGATTTGGGACGAGGCGGAAAACAGATTACACGCACAAAAAGCGCTAATGGAGACATTGCTGTTAGCAAATCGTTAGTGTTTTCTCGGTCTTTAGAGTGCGCCTCGCAGCTTCAAAATACGGTGTTGCAGAAGCTGGAGAATCTGACAAATAACTAAAGCGTATATACGGTGATTTTCTTATAAAAAATAACTTTATGGGTCGAAATCTCGACTTTTAGAGCCCTATTTTAGCGACCTCCGCGCGTCTTCTGGGCTGCGAAGTTAGCGGCCGCAGACAGACCCTCTTGTACACACCTTATCCACAACATAACCCAAGCTATTGCTCTTGCAAAATACCCTATTGCGCTTTATCTTGTATCCAAGTCAGCCGTCAACCCCCATATATTGGGTGTGCCGCTCAAAAAACAGCCAGAATATGGTGATAATACAGCGCGCCGGTCAAACGCTGATCAGCAATCGGAAATACAGCTATTTTTAGCGCCTGTACGTAATACACATTATTACAGCTGGTCACAGGATCAGCGCTGAATTCTGCGGGGCACTGCACATTGGCACACAGTAAAATCAGGAGACCATCAGCAACACGCTTCGAGCCCAACTGACCGCCAAAGACCGTTGCTTTTTGTCTGTGGAGATCTCTACTTTTAGAACCTGAAAACGATAAATAGAACATCAAGCTAAGAACGGCTGAATACGCTAAAAAGCGTCCAATAATTTTAATCACCAAAATAGGGCCATTGGGCCACACGTCGGAGAAGACATGCAAACAGAGATCAGCCAGCCAGGGTCAGTCACCACTACGCCTAACAACCCAGGGCACGCCTCTTCGGTGAGCGCCGAGGTAAGTGCCACCGCGCCCGGGCAGATTCGCCTCATAAAACGCAATGGCACCGTGGTTCCCTATGAAAACAGTAAGATTTCTGTAGCGATTACCAAGGCCTTTCTTGCAGTAGAAGGTGGCACGGCTGCGGCGTCCAGTCGCATCCATGAAACGGTGGCGAAATTAACTGAGCAGGTGACTGCGACATTTAAAAGACGCATGCCCTCTGGTGGCACAATTCATATTGAGGACGTTCAGGATCAGGTAGAACTTTCACTGATGCGTGCAGGCGAACACAAAATAGCTCGCGACTATGTCATCTACCGTGAAGAGCAATCGCGCAAGCGTGCAGCAAGACAAGCCCTCTCTCCTGCGACACAGGCGGCCGCCGGGAATATAAATGTCGTACAGGCAGATGGCAGCCGAGCACCTCTGGATCTTGAGCGTATTCATACAATCGTCAGCGAAGCCTGCACCGATCTGGCTGATGTCAGTGAAGCTAAGATTCTGGATGAGGCGCTGAAGAATTTATACGATGGCCTCTCAGCAGAAGAACTGAGCACTTCTTTGGTCATCACAGCCCGAACGATGATCGAGCAGGAGCCAAATTATTCTTACGCGGCTGCAAGACTGTTGTGCGACAACCTTCGAGCGGAAGCGCTGGGCTTTTTGGGCGTGGCCAGCAGTGCAACACAGGCCGACATGACGTCACTGTATAGAAAAGCACTGGTAGCCTACATTGATAAAGGCGTAGAACTGGAACTACTCTCTCCGCAGCTGAAAGAATTTGATATAGAGCGAATGGGCAACGCTCTTCTCCCCGAGCGAGACCTACAGTTCACTTATCTCGGTTTGCAAACACTGTATGACCGCTACTTTATCCACAGCGATGAAGTGCGCTTTGAGTTACCCCAGATATTCTTCATGCGCGTCGCCATGGGGTTAGCAAGCGAAGAGGAAGATAAGAACACACGAGCGATCGAATTCTACGAGCTATTGTCTTCTTTCGACTATATGAGCTCTACCCCAACTCTGTTCAACGCTGGGACATTGCGTCCGCAGCTATCCTCTTGCTACCTGACAACGGTTCCAGATGATTTGCACGGTATCTACGGAGCGATCCGCGACAATGCGATGCTGTCCAAATTCGCTGGCGGACTCGGCAACGACTGGACACCTGTTCGAGCCCTGGGTGCCTACATCAAGGGTACCAACGGCAAGTCTCAAGGTGTCGTTCCGTTTTTGAAAGTGGTCAACGATACCGCAGTCGCGGTCAACCAAGGTGGCAAGCGTAAAGGTGCCGTGTGTGCTTATCTCGAAACCTGGCACCTGGATATTGAAGAGTTTGTTGAACTGCGCAAAAATACGGGCGACGATCGGCGCCGTACCCATGATATGAACAGCGCAAACTGGGTTCCCGATTTGTTTATGAAACGCGTTTTTGACGGCGGAGACTGGACACTGTTCTCTCCCAATGATGCTCCTGATCTGCACGACCTCTACGGCAAAGCCTTTGAAACTCGCTATGAAGAGTACGAGGAAATGACTCGCCGCGGCGAGCTCAAACTGTTTAAAACCTTAAAAGCCGAAAACCTGTGGCGCAAGATGCTGGGCATGCTGTTTGAAACCGGACACCCCTGGGTGACTTTTAAAGATCCCTGTAACTTGCGATCGCCGCAGCAACATGTCGGAGTAGTGCATTCGTCGAACCTGTGTACTGAGATCACGCTCAATACCAGCGAAGAAGAAATCGCCGTGTGCAACCTCGGATCGGTCAACCTTCCTCAGCATATTAATGAAAATGGTCTCGATCGGGAAAAGCTGGCTAGAACAGTTCGCACAGCGGTGCGAATGCTCGATAACGTCATCGACATTAACTATTACTCGGTTCCCCAAGCTCGCACTTCCAATATGCGCCACCGCCCAGTGGGCCTCGGTCTGATGGGTTTCCAGGATGCACTGTACAAGCAGCACCTGGCCTATGGTTCAGACCAGGCAGTTGAATTCGCTGACCGCTCTATGGAAGCCATTAGCTACTACGCCATTGAGGCTTCTAGTGCGCTGGCTGCAGAGCGAGGCAGTTACGGTAGCTATGAAGGCTCATTGTGGAGTCAGGGTGTATTCCCCATCGATTCCCTCGACCTCCTCATTGAAAACCGTGGTGCCGAGTATATTAAGGTAGACAAGAGCCAAACCCTGGACTGGGATGCTTTGCGCGCTACAGTGAAAATTCAAGGAATGCGCAACTCGAATGTCATGGCGATCGCACCTACGGCGACCATTGCCAATATCACCGGGGTTTCACAATCCATTGAGCCGACCTATCAAAACCTGTACGTAAAATCGAACCTGTCCGGCGAATTTACCGTTGTTAACCCTTATCTTGTGAAGGATTTGAAAGCGCGCGGTCTTTGGGATCAGGTCATGGTCAACGACCTAAAATATTACGACGGTAGTGTGCAGGCTGTAGAGCGCGTTCCGGGAGACTTGAAGGCTATTTACTGCACCGCCTTCGAAGTAGAGCCTCGATGGTTAGTGGACGCTGCCAGCAGGCGTCAGAAATGGATTGATCAGGCACAGTCTCTCAACCTTTATATCAACAATGCCAATGGCAAAAAACTTGATATCACCTATCGCATGGCTTGGTACAGCGGATTGAAAACCACTTATTATCTGCGTTCGCTAGCCGCCACTGGAACGGAAAAGTCGACTATCGACACGGGTTCATTAAACGCAGTTTCGTCTGGAACCGATAAGATGGCTCAGCCAGCTCCCGTACCCGAGGCTTGCTCTTTGGATGATCCAGACTGTGAAGCCTGCCAGTAACTTGGCGCAATAATTATCCAGATCGAAAACAATAGAACAATTTAGGGAATAGATTAGATGTTGAATTGGGAAGATTATCATAGCGAAGAGGGGGCTACTGCTGCCGCACCTGCACAATCAGTCGCAGAGCCAGAAGTTGCCAAAGCCGCTCTCGAAGCGGTTACAGCCGAGCTTGCTAGTGCGCAGAACGAGAGCGCGGTTGCTACAGACGATGCCATGGATCCTGTAGCGCTAGCAGCAAAGGCCCTGGAAAACCTGGACATAAGCAAGGGCGTGGAAGAATTGGAAATGGGTGCGGCTCGGGTCTCAGTAGACGAGAAGGCCATGATTAACTGTCGTGCCGATTTGAATCAGTTGGTACCGTTCAAATACGAATGGGCTTGGCAAAAGTATATTGACGGCTGCGCCAATCATTGGATGCCGCAAGAAATCAACATGACAGCAGATGTCGCCACCTGGAAAAATCCCGAGGGTCTTTCGGATGACGAGCGACGCATCATTATGCGCAGCCTGGGTTACTTTTCCACAGCGGACTCTCTGGTCGCAAACAATTTGGTATTGGCGATATACCGGCTCATTACCAACCCCGAATGCCGCCAGTATCTCCTGCGCCAGGCATTTGAAGAGGCCATCCATACTCATGCTTATCAGTACTGCATCGAGTCCCTGGGCATGGACGAAGGCGAAGTGTTCAACATGTATCGTGAAGTTCCAACCGTCGCCAAAAAGGCAGCGTGGAGTCTCAAACATACTCATGACCTGACCGACCCCACTTTCACAACCGGCACGGTGGAAACAGACCAAACACTGCTGCGCAACCTCATCGGTTTTTATGCCGTTACAGAAGGCATCTTTTTTTACTGTGGCTTCACCCAGATATTGTCTATGGGAAGACGCAACAAGATGACGGGCGTAGCGGAACAGTTTCAGTACATTTTGCGCGATGAGTCCATGCACCTTAATTTTGGCATCGACGTGATCAACCAAATTAAATTGGAAAACCCTCAGCTTTGGACCGAGCAATTCAAGCAAGAGTCCATCCAGATGATTCTTGAGGGAACTCAGCTGGAAATAGAATACGCAAGAGACACCATGCCTCGTGGCGTGCTGGGAATGAACGCGGCGATGATGGAAGAGTATTTGCAGTTCATTGCCAATCGACGCCTGTCCCAGCTAGGCCTGCCAGAGCAATTCCCCAATGCACAAAACCCCTTCCCTTGGATGTCGGAGATTATGGATTTGCGCAAAGAGAAAAACTTCTTTGAAACCCGGGTAATCGAGTACCAGACAGGTGGCGCCCTGAGCTGGGAATAAGAAAAAGAGGTCTGACCATGAGCGACAGTGACAGCGGGAAGAACCCAAAGGACACCGAGACCATCTTGATGGCCCTGGACCAAATCAGTCAAACGATCGACGTGATGACCAGTGTTGTGGGTCGCCTGCGCAATTACTTACAGCAGCAGGAGGCCACGGCAAACACTGACAAACGCAAGGATCTGCGTGACGAGATGCGCCCAGGACGTATTCTTCACTGATCTTACCCAAAAACAGCCCTAAGGGGCTATTTTCTATGTCTTATTGAAAGACTACCTCAATTGTTCACAATCCAGATATAAATAATGAGGACTGTGATGCCTATCACACTTAGAATTTTGTAGCTCCTGAGATCCGTGGGATAATTCTCCATAAGAATTCCCAAGAACACTCAGGACTTTACAATGACTCGTCGACGAGAAGATGGCCCCGCTAGTAGCTCACAATTTCGCACAGAGCGAATGTTCGAAAGTGCGGGACACTGGTATTTTTACACCAGAGAAGGATCCACTGAGGGCCCTTTTGAAAGCCGGTTAGACGCCCAGGAACGCCTGGATGTCTATATAGAAATACTGGATTTAAAACTGTTATCCCCTGACAGCGAACTGTCGATGCTGGACAGCTAGCTCCACCGCACTAACCTTGCTGAGTCTTACAACTCGAAGACTCAGCAAAAATCCTCACTATCTCAGCCAAAAATACATCCAGCAATACCCCCATCCTACGGCAAATCTTCCCATAATCTCTATAAATAAACGATCGCGCCTCAAAAGACGCAAACGTTATCCAGCCTCTTTTCCCCGCAATAACGATTGTGAACTATTTCACAAAAGATCGAACATAAGTCCCGCCCATCTCGAAAACAAACCACTTATCGCTAGGGTTTGTGCACAGAAGACGTTCGCCATTAGTATGAGGAATGAGAAAAACAGACGAGCGGGGATAACAATTCGATTATGAAAGCTAATCGAAGCAATGGATTCACTATCATCGAGTTAATGATTGCGATGGTTGTGCTCGCAATATTGCTAGCCGCCGCCGCACCGATGTTCAATAATTTGATAAAGAACAATCGAATGATATCTGAAGCCTATGCTCTGCGGGCCACATTCAACAATGCCCGCTCTGAAGCTCTGGCACGGCGTACAGACGTCACCGTGTGCCGAAGTAACGATGGGGCAACATGCACTGCGCATACCCCTGCTGGCTCCTGGAGCGAAGGCTATATTGCCTTCTCCGATGATGACGGCGACGGCGCACTGGACCCCAATGAAGTTTTTTTCTCCAAAGTTGGTGACGAAGACACTTTAGATATGGCTTTAACGCTCACCACCACACCGGCGGTCATTCAATTCAGCAGCCAAGGCTTCGCGCGAGGTTCTGCTGGCACTTTAGTGGTGTGTGACGATCGTGGAACAACGGAAGCTCGCGGAGTCATCATTGCTCAAGTTGGCACTGTCAGCGCAGCAACCGACACAGACGCAACTGCGGATTATATTGCCAATGATCATACGGGGGTGAATCTTGTCTGTCCTTAGCAAAAAATATAGAGCTCGAGAGGAAACTGGATTTACGCTGATTGAAGCGTTAATCGCTTTCGTCATACTTTCCGTAGGTTTGCTCGGCATTGTGAGCCTTCAGGCACTGTCAAAGCAGTCACAGCATCAGGCGGTTCAGAGGGCGCGAGCAATTAGCATGGCGGACTCCATCGTCGAACGTATTCGAATCAACCCCGGCGGCCTGGCGACCTACAATATTGGCCTGACACCGCTAGGGGGAGGCACTGTCAGTTCAGAACCTGCGCCGAATTGCAGAACAGCTATCTGCACACCCACTCAATTAGCAACTCATGATCTGTGGGAGTGGGAGCAAGCGCTGGACGGCGCGATGGTTAAGGCGGGAACCATCAATACATCAGGCTTAATTGAACCAAAGGGTTGCATCGTTTTCGATCCCGCGCCCAGCAGGTTGAGAACCGGCTTGGTCAACATCATTATTCAATGGCAGGGCCTAAATGAGTCAACTGATGCCGTTCAAGCAGGCGAGGTAAGATGTGGAGGCGCAGTAGCTGGGAACAATGATTTCCGCCGTCAGGTGTCAATAAACACGTTTGTGATCGACGAGCAGGAACTATGAGTATGGCAACCGCAATCACAACCAGTAAAAGCAACGCCGGCTTTTCTCTAATCGAACTTATGATCGGCATGCTTTTGGGTATATTGCTAATGGCGGGTGCAGCCTCGATTTATCTTGGCTCGAAACGATCTTTTACCGAAGTAGAACAAGTGGCAACCCTTTCAGACAACGGCCGTTTTGCATTGAAGCTGATGACGGACTCGCTCCGACATATTGGGTTCTCCGGTCAAGTTTTTGGAAATACCATTACTTCTGATCCATCGCTCACCGCGATACCAAACGATTGCACCGGGCTTGCTGGCGCGTACAACTTAAACACCCTGATGTTCGCAGTGAACAGCGCCGGCGGAGGCAATGTCTTCGGCTGTATTACCGATGCAAAAGCCAATACAGACGTTCTAGTTGTCAAGCATGTTGTCGCTTTTCCCTTGAACGATGCTAATCCGGACGATCCCAATGCTCCTCGAGACAATGTCATCAATTTTCCCGATCCAATTGACCCGACCAAAACCTATATTATGACGAACCACGCCATCGGTATTCTCTTTGATGGAGCCGATACAGCTCCCTCGATCGAGACCGGAGGAGCAGTGCCTCGTGGCACCGCCTGGGAATACCTGTTCGAGGTGTTCTATATTCGCGATCCCGGCGCTGGTGGCGCGCCCCAACTGGCCCGAAAATTTCTAGATTGGGACGGTATGCAGATGGTGATCAACGATGAGGATCTCGTCCCTGGTGCTGAGGATATGCGCCTACAATTTGGCTTTGATAGCAATGCAGACGGGGATGTCGACAGCTATAGCAATGTGGCGGGAATTACTGACTGGTCTCGAGTCTCATCAGTTGAAGCCTTCGTACTCGTGCGAAACGCGGCCCAAGACCTTCAATACACGGACGGCAAGACCTATCAACTCGGAAATGGAGTAACTATCACACCAGATCCGAATGAGGTGAACTATCGTCGAACGGTAATGCACACCAGGGTCTCATTGAGAAATATGAAATTGGTTATTCGAGGTGGTGTATGAGGACTTCAAAAATTAATGCTCATCAAAGTGGTGTAGCATTAGTAGTGGCGCTTTTATTTTTACTGGTCGTCACAGTGATCAGTGTCACAGCCGCCAACAACAGTTCAGTCGGTTTGAAAATGGCGGCCAATATGAGCGACTCCTACTCGTCATTTCAGTCAGCTGAAGCTGGCATATTTGGATTACTGGGACTTGCAAATACAGCCTTCGACCCCTTTGACGGGTCAAACTCAGCAACGCCATTTGTTGGAATTCCAGCATCCTCACACCCCTTGAGAAACCTAAACTTGCACGGTGGAGCAGGTTCGGTGGACGTCGATCTATTTATTACCGCTGGAGCCACCCAGTGCCCGAGACAGGCAAACGGATACTCCACTGAACTACTAGATTGCGACTACTACCGCGTCGCATCGGAGCACCAGGAACCCCAAAAGGCCCGCACCAAAGTAGAACTTGGTGTTGTCAAAACTATTATAGGTAGCACCGCCCGCTAAATAGCGTTGGCACTACAAACCAGATTTGGCCGCTAATCCCGCGACATGCGAATCGGCCGGTAACGGAGGATAGAACGATGATTACGTTTAATGTACGACAGCTGGGACTGACGATTGCGACGATATGTTTGGTCGCTACGGGCATCACTGTCCCCTCTCAGGCAGACGATACCGAAATTTTTCGCGGGTCTTCAGGCACTGACACAACGGGGCGTCCGAAAGTTCTTATCCTCTTTGATAACTCCGGCAGTATGGGGACAATAGTACCAGCGCAACGCCCTCCCTATAACCCAAGTGCCCTCTATGCAAACGTTCACCCCACCGGCAGAGTTTACTTTTCTACCAACGGAGAGCCGCCCAACTCAGGTTCGGACGACTATTTTAACGACTCGCGCAATCGTTGTGCAGAGTCCTATGTCCCGCTCGCCACTCAGGGTTTTATGGATTTGCGGGCAGCGCGATGGGAAGACGGAAAGAAAAAAAAATGGGACAAAAAAATCGAAACAAACGACAAAAATCCCAGACACGTAGATTGTGAAGTAGATATCATCAATAACAATCCGGGCAACGGCAGCGGCCAATACAGCCCTGGCGATGGCTTTTATCCTACAGCGCCTAGCGCTAAAAAGCCTACAAACGACGACGCCTACACCGCAGACGCCAATGACTCAGGCATACCCAAAATCAAGTGGAAAGCCTACTCGTTTTACAGCTCGCACTATATGGATTGGTTCCATGATGCTTCACTTGACATAGCCAGAACCAGAATAGACATTGCAAAGGAAGTGGTCACAAATTTGATCACCGCCAATACTGGCATTGACTTTGGCCTGGGTATATTCAACCAAAACGGAAGCACAGCACTCGATGGAGGAAGAATCGTTCGTCGCATAATTCAGAATATGACCACCGCAGATCGCACGAACCTCACTTCCATGATCAATGGCCTCAACGCTAATACCTGGACGCCACTTTGCGAAACTACCTATGAGGCCTACAGATACCTTTCAGGGAGCACATCGGTTTACGCACAGGAATCCGGAGGCGCAACACCGGTGCCTGACCCCAACGCCTTTATTTCAGGTAGCACTTATCGATCCCCTACGTCTGACTGTGCCGTAACCTATGTGATTTTGATGACGGACGGAGAGCCAGCTTTCGATACCGACGCCAACGCGAAGATCAAAGCTTTGGCAGTTTCACCGGCGACCATTACCTGTCAGAACTATCTGGATTACGCGGGCAATAACAGAGAAAATTGCCTACCTGAACTGGCTGAATTCATGGCCAATAATGATTTGGATGGTAACGCCTTAAATGGCGATCAAAATGCCATTACCTACACCATTGGCTTTCAAACGAATCAGCCTCTGTTGCAGGACACCGCAATAAAAGGCGGATCCGGCGCCGCCGGGTACTTCACTGCCAATGATGCCACTGGATTGGCGCAAGCCTTCTCGGCTGCAATCCTGGCGATTCTTGACAGCGATTCGACGTTCACCTCTCCAGCAGTCGCTGTCGACACCTTTACTAGAACGCAAAGTCGAAACGATGTGTTCTTCGCGATGTTTAAACCCAATAATCGCGTAGACTGGCCCGGTAATATTAAAAAGCTGAACCTCGCAATCTCCGGGGGAAACGCAATACTAGTGGATTCAGTATCTCTCCCAGCCATCGACACATCCTCAGGACTGATTTCGAATACGGCGAAAACCTTCTGGCTGCAAGGCGCCGATCCGGCGGACGGACCAAGCGTTGAAGCAGGTGGAGTCGGTCGACTCCTGGAAACACGCACCCCGTCGACTCGAGCCTTGTACACCAACACCGGAACCAGCGGCGCGCTGGAGACATTCAATCCTACCAGTATAGATACGGCAGCCTACGGCTTTGCCAACCTAAGTGATTTGCTTACCTTTTGGGACGTGATCTCACAAGCGGAGCTAAATGACGTTATCAACTGGGCGATAGGCTATGACGACGACGGCACGACCACACCAGTTGACACCTCCAGAGGCTGGCTGTTGGGCGATATGCTCCACGGAAAGCCACTGGTCATCAACTACGGTGCACGAGGCACCTTTACCCAGACCAACCCTGATCTTCGCATAGCCGTGGGCACAAATGGCGCATTTTTGCACCTGTTTGGCAACGATGACGGACAAGAGGATTGGGCTTTTGTACCCAAGGAACTCGGACCCGTCATCACCAGGCGGTACTTTAACACATTGTCCTCTGACCACGCCTACGGCATCGACTCCCCGCCCATCGTTCATGTGGAAGACAAGAACCTGGATGGCACTATCGACTCAACTGTCGGCGATAAGGTCTTTCTGTACTTCGGTTTGCGTCGAGGTGGGCAAGCACTTTATGCACTGGACGTTTCAAACCCTGACAGCCCGACGTACAAATGGAGGATCGATCAAAATACAAGCGGCTTCTCCGAATTGGGGCAGACCTGGTCAATACCCACAGTAGCTCGCATTCCGGGTTACGCAGATGGCAATGGAAAACCCAAACCAGTGCTAATCTTCGGCGCTGGCTATGACACAAATAAGGACGGCACGGGTTTGGCCTCGTCAGATTCAATAGGCCGTGGCATCTTCATTGTAGATGCTGATACCGGGGCACTGATTTGGAGTATCACTCCGGCGGGAAATTCAACCACAAATTTGCAAGCGCCACTATTACATTCGGTGCCTGCAGGCGTGACGCCGGTGGATAGCAATGGAGACGAAATAGCCGACAGAATCTATTTTGTCGATACGGGTGGAAATATTTGGCGGGTGGATTTGCCCGGCAACATCTTGCCAACGTCTAGCCAGAGCACGTGGCGAATCGTGAAACTGGCGGCCCTAAATGGTGGAACTGTCGCGACTGATCGCCGTTTCTTCAGCGCACCTGATGTTGTTAACACGCGTTACGGAAACTTGGCCTTCGATGCAGTTTTGATCGGCAGCGGTGATCGCACCAACCCCAAAGCCACTGATGTTCTCAATCGTTTCTATATGATCCGTGACAAACAACTAACGCCTTACGCGACAGCGCATCCGAGCTCCACAGCTTGCGCCACCCCTGGTGCGACCGATTTCCGTTGTCAGTTACCGCTGACCGATCAAGTGTCACCCAACAATGACTTCTTCGATGCTACGTCAAACATAATCCAGACTGGAAATGCGTCTCAGCAAACAGCGGCTAAAGCAGCGCTGATCGCCGCAAACGGCTGGTATATAGACTTGAACGCCGTCGGCGAAAAAGCGGTGGCTAGATCTCTGACTGTCAGCGGAAAGGTATTCTTCACCACCTTCAGCCCTGATGCTGCGCAACTAAACTTGTGCGTACCAACGCCGGGGACAGCGCGACTTTACATCGTTGGTCTGCACGATGCATCGCAAGTGCAGGATTTCGACGCCGACGGGAACCTAGAACGCTCTTGGATCATTGGTTCGCTTGTTCCCGATACGCCCTCGCCTCACTTCGGTAGCGACGGAGAAATTAGACTGCTGCTGCCACCGGGATCGGGCAAGATCGGAAACCCATTTGAGACCGGCGCGTCTCTACCTGCTCCCTACGGATCCTACTGGTTCCAGGAGGATTACTAGAGATGGCTCTATCGCGTACAAATGCACGCTTTGCGGGAGGCTTCTCACTTATCGAGCTGATGATCGTTGTAGCCGTGGTCGGGTTTTTATTCACCATTGCATTGCCGGCCTATCAAAATAGCATGCTCAAGGGCAGACGAGCGGATGGGAAGGCGGCACTAATGGACGCGGCAAACCGACAGGAGCGACTAATACTGGATCGCTCTACCTACACTACAGACATGAGCGATCTTGGGTTTTCAGCCAACCCTATGATTTCCCCTGATGGTAACTATAGTGTTGCCGCTGCTGTGTGCTCAGGTGGTGCGATAACAAGCTGCTATAAACTCACAGCAACTGCTATAGCAGCGCAAGCGAAAGATAGTAAGTGCCAAACTCTCACCCTGGATTACAAAGGCGCAAAGGAAAGTACTCCAGGCAGCAACAATTGCTGGTAACAGATTAACCGAGGATAAACAAATGAAAACTTTAGGAAAAGCATTGAAGGCAGCTGTTTTATTAACGGCTTATACTGCGATCCTGTGTGCAAACAGCCAGGCGCGAGACATGCCTCAAAAAAGTTTTGCTTGCCAAGTTCAGGCCAAAAATGGCATTCAGGGATTGGTTCTGGTTCAGGTGGACAATCGCTCAATGGCATTTGAAGTGGCATCGAGCTCAATAGCAAACACCCTAAATGGTAAACAAAGCCCAACAATCGCAGTGGTACAGTGCATAGAACTACCCAAGGGGCGATTTACAGATTCGACGTTTCAAAAGTTCTTTGAGACAACGCCGCTTTGATCACTTTGATCACTTTGATCACTGCAACACGAATCCAACAGCAGCCTTACGTCACCGATTAAATCGAGCTATTGAGAGCTCTGCTGAGAATCTTTTTTTGGCAGAGCCGCATCCACTTTAAGTTTCGCACGCTCAAGTTCACTGGGCGTGTCGACATCAAAGAACGCTGCGTCGTCTAAGACAGGCAAGGTAGTAACACTTTCTGAAAACCTCTTTAGTAGTGCTTTCGCTCCAGCATCGCCATCAAGTTGCATAATTTCAGGGAAAAAACGAACAGGCCAAATCACAGGATTACCGAGGCGACCTGACTTCATCGGCACAATAATGTTCTTATTTTGCGCCGAACCAAACGCGGCTACTAATCTATCAATTAGGTCAGCACCAACAAATGGCATGTCTGCCAATACTATCATCGCACCTTCTATCTCAGCGGGCAGAGAAGACAATCCCACCTTCAGCGAACTTGCCAAACCCTTGCCATAACCCACGTTTTCTAAGATCCTGACATCGCAGTCTTTCAAAGCAGCACGGACCTCTCCACCACGATATCCGACAACAACCGTAGTACTGAGAACAGCGCTACTCAAGACGGCATCTACGACTAGAGAAACCATTGGCGCACCATTGAGCTTAGCGAGCAGCTTGTGTTGCTCCCCCATTCTTCGCGAGGAACCCGCCGCCAGGACCACTGCCACAACTCTAGGCTCGGTTGACAATGTTGAAACCCCCGAGGAAAACTGCTCCAATCAATCTAATCTGAAAGACGATAGATCGGCTAACGCTAGTCATTCAACTCTACTCCAGAGAGCACGTTGTCGATACGCACCAACGCGCTTTCCAATGCCGCTGTTGGCATGCCTGCACCCCTAAAATACTCTTCGGCCATCGGTGCTATGCCACTGCGAGCTGGCAGCGGGCCCCCGCTTTCCAATAAAAGATACAATGTCGGCAAAAAAATAAACTGCAGCCACTGAGGAAGTGTAAGCGTATCAACACAAAACGGCTCAGTACTGGCCAAGGCCTTTGCTGAGGGAGACAGACGATCCCACAAGCCGATACGTCTCAGCTCAGACTCTATATCCATCAAGACCTCCGCTACATCTGTTCTCGCCACTGCCTCTATCCCAGCCTTTGTTGAAATGGCGGCAGCGATTCCAGAATCGCCCGGCCGTAGCGTTTTGTCATCAATCTACGATCAAGCAATGTCACGCGACCTGTATCGTCCTCGGTACGCAACAACCTACCGCTGGCTTGTACCAGCCTAAGCGCGGCATCGGGAACACTTATCTCCATGAAAGCGTTACGGCCCTCTGCTTCAATCCACTCAGCCAACGCCGCTTCCAGTGGACTATCTGGAACAGCAAACGGAATCTTTGCGATCACTACATGGCGACAGTAATCGCCCGGTAAATCCACCCCCTCAGCAAAACTCGCCAAACCAAATATTACGCTACCGCCGCCGCTATCTATAGCCTCTCGATGTCGACGTAAAATTTCTGCCTTACTGTAATCTCCCTGGAGTAATACCAGTTCTCCAAACGTCGCGGCCAAACCGTTGTAGACCTCTTGCATCTGGCGACGGGAAGAAAACAACACCAGAGAACCCTCCCGCCGGTCCAACAAGCCAGGCAGCATATTGACAATAGCTTCGGTATGGGCAGCGGCATCACCAGGATCACAATCCATCGCTGGCACAGAAAAAGTCGCATTGGCGTAATTGAAGGGGCTTTCTACAACTTTGAAAGCGGCATCGGTGGGTACACCGGAATGCATAATGAAACTGTTGAAGGAGTTAAGAGAGGTTATCGTGGCGGAGGTAATGACTACTCCGGCGGCCCGAGACCAGAGATGTTCCTGCAAAATATCCGCCGCTAAAATAGGACTGCAGCGTAAATCGAAACCAAACTGTCCCGAGCTGTTTAGGAGAATCATCCAGCGCGCCTTGGGAGGAACGTCATTCTCTCCCGAAACCGCATACTCCTCAAAAAGAGAGCCTGCACCCTGTGCCCGCCCCAACATACCGCCGATGTTAATGTGCCAGGTTTCCAAGTCGGCTTTGTCTACTCCAGGAAATTCATCATCCATGGCATCTTCAAGTATTCCCTCGACCCGACTCAGACCGGACGCCAATTTCCCAAACTGATTGGCCAGCGTTGACGCGATAGGAATCATCGCAGCCGGCACTATGCCATGCTCAAAACGCAGCTGTTGATCTTCTCTGGAGTCATCCACGGGAGATTCTTCAAATAAGCTGGCAACAACCTGTTCAGCAACCTTCAGTCCTGCAATGGCAGCGTCCATCACCTCAGGTAAATCCTGCAAAGGGCGCTGCAGAGATTCCATAACCGACATTGATTGGGCAAGCTCTATGAGAGATTTTCGGCTGTCTTGCAACCACGCCGCTGTGGTGTGTAAACGACAAAACCCCGAAAAATGAGATAGCGCTTTGCCTGGCAAATGGTGCCCCTCATCAAAAATATAAATGCTGTCTTCCGGTGCCGGCAAAATCGCACCGCCGCCCAGGGCAAGATCGGACAACACTAAATCATGATTTGTAACAATAACATCTGCGTTCTGAAGCTCTTCCCTCGCTTTATAAAAACTGCACTGGCTAATATTAGGGCATCGACGTCCACTGCATTGACTGTGGTCGGTGGTGACGCCAAACCAAATATCCTCGCGGATCGTGTCCGTCCAATTGTCCCTATCTCCATCCCACTCCCCACGCGCTAGCGAGTCGAGCATTGAGGTATAAACTGGGAGTGCATCCGAGGCTAGCGGCGTGGCCATTTCGTCTGGATAAAGCGGCAAGATACCTGAATCACCCGACCCATCAGCCATGACACGGTCTAACTTGGATAGGCAGACGTAACGCCTGCGCCCCTTGGCCAGCGCATAACTGAAGTCGAGACCACTGTGGCGCTTGATATCGGGGAGGTCTTTCTGAACGAATTGTTCCTGGAGCGCTATTGTCGCCGTAGCGACCACCAGCCTCTTACCCAAAGCCTGTGCAACCGGAATACTCGATACTGCGTAGGCAATTGTCTTGCCCGTACCTGTTCCGGCTTCTATTACGCATACCGCTGGCTGTCGAGCCGGTAATTCTCCCGGGGCTGGAATCTGGCCCAGAGTGTTAGCAATTTCAGCTATCATTTGCCGCTGCCCCCAACGAGGATTCAGCGATTTACTTTCCATGAGCGAGCTGTAGGCCTGGCGAATGACGTCTTTTGTGTCCTCAGAGAGCAAGGTTATGGAGTTCCCTGAGCAAGCGTCAGCTTGCTGGTTACCGCATTTGCATAAATACCCAAAGCATAAGGCCTATGTGCTGCCGGCATTGCATTAATTCGTTGTTCAAATTCACTGCGAGAACAGTCACCTTCTTCTAGGTAGATACTCTCTGGAAGATTCTCATCATCGCCGTACAGCATCCGATAGGCATAGAGGTTGGTTGGATGAAGACAGTACAACGAGATAACTTGGCTGTCGACCTGCGCGGCTACGACATCCGGTGAGTCTAAATCGGAGTCCAGAGGCACGCCAAAAGAAACATGCACACGCCCCTTGTTTCCCGAAATCCCGCGACCTATAGCAGCCACATCTTCCTGCTCGCCTTTTTTATAACTGCCCTGCGTATCGCGCTCCCATAACTCTGCGGCCTTAAGCGCGTCGCAGGGGTCGAGTTCATAAGAAATAGCGACCGGAACAATTTTCAAACTTCCTATGTGTGTTGAAAAATCTTCTGTTTTCCTGTTTCTGCACATATCCAGCATTTTTATAATAGCCGGCTCAGTCTGATCAAAACCGTCCTTGGCTCGACCTTCTCGTTGGGCGATCCAAATTGGCGAGTTTTCCTCAAGCAGTGAGTGCTTAATATAAGAAGATAGCGTTTTGGTTGCTGCGAGCAATTGCCGCGGACCACTCAAGGAGCGTTTCACAATGAAACTCTTGTTCAACCGCATGGAATCTGAAACCCAGGGCTCGGTTAGGAGATTATCTCCAATAGCGATCCTCGCCGTCTCGTAGCCCTCTCGATACAGTGCATAGTTGGTAAACGCGGGGTCCATTGCGATATCGCGATGATTACTCATAAAAAGAAAAGCTTCATCGCGGTCCAAATTTTCCAGACCTGACACAGTAAAGCTTCCCGAACTTGCGGAAATCATCCGGTCCATGTAGCGCTTTATCACGACCTGCATTGTATGCACGTCTGATACGTTACGCAGCTCCCATCTCAGGGATTTGCGCACCAGAAAACGCATCAACCCGGGGGCTACACGAGCCGCTGTGCTGAAGCGCAAAGTCGCAATTGCACCCAGAAAATCCGGGCTGCGCAACAATCTCCGCAAGACCTGGGGTACCTCTTCATCCCTGTAGGGACGGATATCTGCAAACGGGTCGCTCAAAAAGATAATCCTGTTGAAAGGAAGCGCCACACCATACCCAATATCACTTCGCTAGTCATCCGCTGAATGCGCGCACAACCAAGGGATACCCACTGTTGTAAGCCAGATGCAGTGCAGACTTGAGGGCAACGACACTGGCTATCAGTAGTGACTTTCTGCTACTGTATTGCGGCTTAAACTTGATCGATTATCGGAGAAAACATGGAACCAACCACTGCGGCAATGATGACCTTTGGTGCAGCAGCTCTGCTGACTAGCTGGGTAGTTCTGCTCATTGTTTCCTGGAAGGAAGATTATGCCTGGGGTTTGTGCACGTTGCTTCTGCCTCCACTTTCCTACTGCTATGCGCTGTTTCAGCTCGATAAAGCCGGGCAAGCCATCATTGCGGCTCTTATTGGGGTCGGGTTGATTTTACTAGCATAGTCGGCGGCGCCAAAGAAAGTGTTACCGAAAGGATAAGAAGTGATACGTTAACTTTTTTTAATGTTTATTTTTGCACTCGAAATAAAATAATATTTCTTTAAAAATCAAATAGTTATATATAAAAATCTTTGAATGCTCTCGCCGGGAAACCCTCCCAGCTCAAAGTTACAGTTTTGTAACTCATCCAATCATATAACCCAGTCGTATACTTCCTCACATACGATCCAGGCTTAGGCGAACGATTCGATCTGACCCGTTGGCTCCATGGCAATAATTGAGGAAAAACCGATGAAATCAATCCAGATAGCTCTTACAGCAGCTCTGCTGAGTGCAGCCAGTACTAGTTTCGCAGCCAAGCCCACAAGCATTGTCTTTGAATCCAACGGCGAAACTGCTGAAGCGACACCCTTTTCCCAGTACGCGGTTAAATGCTCCAACGGCAAAAAAGTACAGCTCACAGCTTGGGATAACCGCCGCCAGTGGTGTGTAGGACAAGAGTCCAGTGAAAACTGCGCGAAGAAGCAAATCAAGGCTGCTAAAGCGGCCTGCAAAGCTTCCTAGTAGCCTCTACTGAGAAGCCCTGCCATAGAAAAGTAGGGCTAACTATGCAAGATCAGTCTAGGTAGCGGCCCCGGAGTTCCGCCAGCTCTATCGCTCCCACTCCAAGCTCTTCTTCCAAGTATGCTTCCACAGATGGATAGCGACTATCAATAGCCGCCAGAGCAGCGCTTAGGTATTCTTCGTGCACCTCAAGCATAGGCAGAATCGCGTGATCCGGTAATTCCATCTCGTATTTGTGCTTGATCCGCTGCATTTCCAGCTCTGGAAGAAAATAGCGAGAGGTCATTAGGTAGTCCTGCATCACGACTTCGCGGCTGACACCCAGTGCCATCAGAAATACCGCTGCCGCAAAACCTGTTCGATCTTTACCTGCAGCACAGTGGACCAGAAATCTCGCATCGCTGATCTCGAGAATCTCTGAAAACATCTTTGAATAGGCGTCACTCTGCCCAAGCGCAAAATCTCGATTGATCTCCACCATAAAATTGTACATTGCCTGCCGGGCAATATCCTGGCGCTCCACGTCCATTCCTGAGTTCGAGCCTAGCTGATCAAAAAACTCCGCGTTACTGCCTGGAATAATAGGAAGACTAAGCACTCGCAGTGAGGGTTTGGGAGGTAGGCGGTTGGGAGCACTCGACTGCTCTTCTTCCCGTCGAAAATCGCAGATCAGGTCCAGCTCCAAACTGTCCAGGAGCGACAAATCGGCATCAGTGAGCGTCGAAAGTTGCCCGGAACGAAACAAATACCCCCACTTAACGGTACCGCCAGTACTTGTATGGTATCCGCCAAAATCTCGAAAGTTCGGCGTACCGTACATTGCCAGTCGGCGTCGTGACGAGTTTAAGTCCAGTCCATCGTGATCGGGCATACTAAATCACGTGCCTCGGTACTCAAATACTGCGCGCAATAGCATTTTCACCAGATTGAGCTGTTTCTCCAAGGCCTCGGGGCTGAACGGGTCCTGACCCAAAAAATCTCGATACATAGGGGCCATTGTGACATAAGACATCACCAAATTATTCAGCGCCATGACCGCCCAGGGCTGCAGACCCGAATCTCCCAGCATCGGAATTTCCTGCCCACCAATATCACTGGTGGGGTTAAACATCGGGCGGAACAAACGGTCAATTATTTCTTTGGTGTGCGGGCCACCAGAGAGGGCCGCGTGTTGCAGTAGTCTCGCCAAATTCGGATTCGCGTGATGCAAGCGTATCATCGTATCGAGCCAGTCTATCACCCGCTCCTGGGTGACCTTCTCTTGGGTTAGTTCTTCCAGGGGAATTGTAAAACTATCAAGTAAGCGATTGAGTACCGCCTGATACAGAGCCTCTTTATTTTTGAAGTGGTTGTATAAGCTCGGGGAGCGAATGCCTACCTTATCTGCCACGTCTCCCAGAGATGTGGCACTGTATCCCCGTTCGGCAAACAGGTTCTCAGCCGCATCCAGGATTCTCTCAGGAGTCGTTCTGGGCAGTACTTCATGGATACTTCCTGCTTCGCTCACCAGGGATTTACACTCGTTTACTTGACTAATAATGACTAATAGGCATTAGTATAACCCAGACCAAGGTAGTTTATAGAGAATCTTTACCCAGCAACTCCACCCTGAACGCGGAAGAAAGCATGTGATGTCAAATCAGTCGATACAAAACCTTTTATACCTTTACGCCCGCAAGATAGACGACGGAGATTTCAAAGGGGTGGCCGAGCTATTTAGGTACGCACAAATCGAACCGCCAAACGGTGAGCCCGTGGTTGGCTATGAGGCTGTGCTGGCAATGTACCAAAATGCTACTCGTCTTTACGAAGACGGCACACCTAAAACCAAACATATCACTACAAACCTAGCCATCACCATCGATGGGAGCACCGCGCAGGCTCACAGCTACTTCACCGTTATGCAAGCCCTCCCAGATTTCCCGCTACAGGCTATTATTTGTGGAAGATACGAGGATACGCTTGAACAGGTAGGCGGTGTATGGCGATTCAGCAGCCGCAGGATGCTGCCAGAGCTCTTGGGGGACCTCAGCCATCACCTATTGTTCGATCTTGAACCGCAGACTGCCTAGCTCCTGCGTTCCCTGCAGAAGTCCACGCCTTGCTAAAGTAGTGAAAAGCCAGCGTAAGGGCACGGATGCAGGGGTCTTAAACCCTGAAATCGGTTGACAATTGATCTTCAAATGTGAATAATCGCGCCTCTTAAATTTTTGACTCCCAAGAGGTAGTACACCGTGGCCAATTCTCCACAAGCTAAGAAGCGCGCCCGTCAGGGTGAAAAACGTCGCACGCACAACGCCAGCCTGCGCTCTTTGGTTCGCACCGTCATCAAAAAAGTGGACGCCGCCGTAGTTTCTGGCGACGCTGAGCAGGCCAAAATTGCTTACAACTCTGCAGTCCCAGTTATTGACCGCATGGCTGACAAAGGCATTATTCACAAGAATAAGGCCTCGCGTCATAAGAGCCGCTTGAACGCGCAGGTTAAAGCACTGGCAGCGTAATCCGTTGCTCAGCGCATCTTTAAAGCCGGCACTGTAGCCGGCTTTTTTGTGTCTGAAATTTATACTCCAAAGACTATACCTGGAGTGCGTATTGCCGCGAACAAAAAGGCAGAGAACTAAAGAATAACCAGATTATCTCGATGAATCAGTTCATCATCACCCTGGTAGCCCAGTCGTGATTCAATTTCCCGAGAAGGTATCCCCATAATCCTTCGGGTTTCAGCGGAGCCATAATTGGTCAACCCGCGGGCGATCTCGCAACCCTTAGTATCAGTGCAGGCGACCATGTCTCCCCGGTGAAAATCACCCTGAACATTACACACCCCCACCGGCAATAAACTGCGACCTGATTCACGCAACACACGAACTGCCCCATCATCCAGTTCAACGCTTCCCTGAACCTGCACCATTCCGGCTAGCCACTGTTTGCGGGCTGTTTGCGGGCGTTTACCGGTCGACAGCCATGTTCCATAGTTTTCACCCGCACTGACTTTCGCAATGATCTGCGCGACCCGACCACTGGCTATAACCGTTTCGGTACCAGAGCGAGCCGCGAGCCGGGCTGCTCTTATTTTAGTGACCATACCACCTCGCCCCAGAACACCGCCGGCTCCCGCCATAGCATCCAATTCAGGCGCATTGGCGTCAGCCACTTGAACTAATTCAGCCCCGGGGTTTTGGCGCGGGTCTTCTTTGTAAAGCCCATCCTGATCTGTCAATAAAAGAAGCGCGTCGGCATCAATCAGGTTGGCTACCAGGGCGGCCAGCGTATCGTTATCGCCAAAGCGAATTTCGTCGGTAACCACGGTATCGTTTTCGTTGACGATAGGAACCACGCCCATTTCGAGCAAGGTCTTGAGAGTGCCCCGCGCATTGAGGTAGCGATCTCGAGCTAGCACATCATCGTGCCCTAAAAGCACCTGGGCAGTCTGCAGCCCATGCTTCCCAAAGGCTGATTGATAACTCTGGACCAAGCCCATCTGACCCACAGCCGCGGCCGCCTGAAGCTTGTGTAAAGCAGTGGGCCTGCTGGACCAACCCAACTGCGCAACACCCGCAGCGACAGCGCCGCTGGAGACAAGAACAACCTCACTTCCCATCGCTCGCAGTTGAACCAATTGGTCTACGAGGGCAGCTATCATAGCTTTGTCCAGTCCACGACCATCGTCGGTGAGCAGCGCACTCCCCACTTTTACGACCCAGCGTCTAGCACGAGCTATTTCAGATCGCTTAGTCATTGGCCCGCCTAGGGAGCGTATTCCACTTCAACATCATAATCATCATCGTCATCTTCACTGTCATTGCCCTTTCGAGCCGTCCTCGCCTCTTCGCGGCGAAAGCTGCGCAAATCTTCAATTCGCTGCCTAGCTTCTTCCTGCATTTTCGTCTGAGTTTCCTGCTCACGCTCGGCCAATTCGGAATCCGCCGCTTCAAGTTCATTGCGCTCCTCAAGATAACGCATCATGTCACCACATAAGCTGGCAGTGCCAGTCGCGGTAATAGCAGATATCTCGTGAACCGGCCCTTGCCAATCCAGA
Source organism: Cryomorphaceae bacterium (assembly GCA_047612385.1). Lineage (GTDB taxonomy): Bacteria > Pseudomonadota > Gammaproteobacteria > Pseudomonadales > Halieaceae > JBALVT01. The sequence continues at coordinate 25,881 of JBLGAR010000037.1, forward strand.
GCAGCCAGCACAGTCTCTCGACGCTCCGCAAACTCTTGCGCATCTATCAGATCTGATTTGTTGAGGACGAGCCAACGTTCTCGGGCGGCGAGAGTGGGGCTAAAGCGCTCAATCTCATTGACAATGGCGACCGCTGAAGCTGCAGGATCAGAACCATCAAAAGGCGCCATATCCACGATGTGCAACAGTATTCGATTTCGGGTCAAATGCTTGAGAAAGCGTATTCCCAGGCCCGCTCCATCCGACGCTCCCTCTATCAAACCGGGTATATCGGCGATCACAAAGCTACGATGCGCCTCTACCTTCACAACACCCAAATTTGGAACCAGCGTAGTAAACGGATAATCCGCTACCTTGGGAGTGGCGGAGGATACGCTGCGTATGAAAGTCGACTTTCCAGCATTGGGTAATCCGAGTAAACCCACATCGGCCAACACTTTCAGTTCCAGTTTTAAAGAGCGCTGTTCACCTTCTGAACCTGGAGTGATCTGACGAGGTGCCCTGTTAGTGCTGGATTTAAATCGAGTATTTCCCAGGCCGTGAAAACCGCCTCTGGCAACAGTCAGCTGCTCCCCATGCACCGACAAGTCTCCCAGCACTTCTGCACTATCTTCATCGATGACGGTTGTCCCTACGGGAACCTTCAGCAGCAAGTCATCTCCGCTCCTTCCCGTACAATTTTGACCACCGCCAGACTTACCACTGTCTGCTCGATAGGCGCGCTGGAAACGATAATCAACCATCGTATTAAGAGCCATATCGGCTTCCAGAATCACACTGCCGCCGTCACCGCCGTCACCGCCATCGGGCCCTCCTTTGGCAATGTATTTTTCACGCCTAAAGCTCAGCGCACCATTGCCTCCGTCACCTGCAAATACCTCGATACTCGCTTCATCTACAAATTTCATACTCAGCCTTTCCCAAGTGCGCTATCGCCAAAAAGACGATTCGCTCGATTCTAACCCGCCCCCGCCTCTAATCCCACATACTCAGGGTATGCCGCTGAGGCCGGGCGTGAATTGCGCGACAAAAAAAAGCCCCGTCAATTGACGAGGCCCTTTAGTACTATCAATATCCGATGCAGATCAGGCGCTGACTACCTGCACGAACTTGCGGTTTTTCGGGCCACGAACAACAAACTCGACCCTGCCTTCTGAGGTAGCGAACAGTGTGTGATCAACACCACAACGCACGTTTTCTCCCGGGTGGAATCGGGTTCCTCGCTGGCGAACAATGATGTTGCCGGCCTTTACAATTTCGCCACCAAAACGCTTTACGCCGAGACGTTTAGCATTGGAATCGCGACCGTTTCGCGTACTACCACCTGCCTTCTTATGAGCCATTTTCCAACTCCTCCGTTAAGCCGAGATACCAGTGATCTTCACTTCGGTGTACCACTGGCGATGGCCAGTCTGTTTCCGGTAGTGCTTGCGGCGGTTAAATTTGATGATCGTAATTTTTTTGTGACGACCGTGAGCGACTATTTCTGCGGTAACTTTGCCGCCGGCAACTGTTGGCGTGCCAATCTTTACATCGTCACCACCGCCAATCATCAGAACCTTGTCAAATTCGACAATTTCACCGGTAGCGGTTTCAATTTTTTCAAGCTTGAGGGTCTCGCCCTCTACAACACGGTGCTGTTTGCCACCGCTTTCAATTACTGCGTACATGTCCTACTCCGTTTAATTAGCCTGCTCGCGGTTGAAAAAAACCCTTTAAAATCAAGGGGGCAGAGCAAGGCACAAACTATAGTCATAAACTACCCACTCACTGTTACAAACACAGAAGCAGGCAGAGGGCGGCGATTTTACTCAAATAGTCGCACCTCGGCAAGCCTTATTTCCCATGAAAGACAATAACTTAGCGCTGCCCTCCCCCCAGCACCGGCTTGACACTAACACGGCCACCCAATAGCATGCGCGGGCACTCTGAAAGCAAATTCTTCATGCAAAAAATTCGCGCAACCGTCACTACCGAGTTTCAGGCCGTCAACCAACTCATTATCGACCAACTGCACTCTGACGTCCCGATGGTCGAAAACATAGGCCACTATATTGTCGACGCTGGTGGCAAGCGCCTACGCCCGCTATTAGTGTTGCTCAGCGGGGCAGCGCAAAACTGCAATAGCGAGAAGTTGATTAAATTTGCAGCCGTCATCGAATTTATACATACCGCGACCTTGCTGCACGACGACGTGGTCGATATCTCCAGCCTTCGCAGGGGGCGCCCCACTGCCAACGCCGAATTTGGCAACGCGCCCAGCGTACTGGTAGGTGATTTCCTGTATACCCGCGCCTTTCAACTACTGGTACAAATTGAGGATATGAATATTCTCAAGCATATGGCGGACACAACAAACGTTATTGCTGAGGGAGAGGTTCTACAGCTTACGCGAGCGGGAAACGCCGATACCAGTGAAGAACAATATCTGGATGTGATCACTCGCAAAACGGCTATATTGTTTGCCGCGGCCTGTTACGGTGCGTCGGCGCTGTCCGGCGCAGAAGAGCAAGTACGCCAGCAGCAGCACGCCTTTGGCCTCAATCTGGGCATCGCTTTCCAAATGATTGACGATGTGCTGGACTACGACGGCGTCGCCGAGACAATGGGTAAGAATATTGGCGATGACCTCACTGAAGGCAAGGCCACACTACCGCTAATCTACACACTCAAACACGGCGATACCAAAGACCAAGAGCTGGTTAGGGCTGCCATAACAAGCAAAAGCGCAGAACATATTGAGGCAATCCTGCAGGCGGTCAACCGATGTGGGGCGCTAGATTACACGCGAGACCGGGCGAAGCACTACCACGATCTCGCACTTCAAAGCCTGGAATTACTGGCAAAAAGCCCATGGAGAACTGCAATGGAGGAAATCACAGCACTATCTATAAGGCGCGATCACTAAACCACACGCAGCCACAACTAAACTCGCTTAGGCCGCTTCCTATATACTGACCCCAATCATTTCCCTGTTTTTGGCGAGCGCATGACAACAAATCACCTACTCACCCAATTACCCTCTTACAACGCACTTGTTAATCTCTCTGAAAATTTGGCTTCGCAATCCATCTCCAAGATGCTTGACTCGGATCCGGATCGAGCTGAAGATTTTGTTGTTAGCGCTGCTGGCTTGACGCTGGACTACTCGAAGGCGTTGCTCGACCGACCAACGAGAGACGCTCTTTTAGAGCTCGCAGCGGATTCACAATGGCAAGCTAAAGTGCAAGCAATGCGCAACGGCGAAGCGATCAACGCAACGGAAAACAGAGCGGCGCTGCACACACTATTGCGGGCCAGCTCGGACAACGAACTGCCCGATCTGTATGCGCAAGTCAGTGACACTCGCTCCGTAATGAAACAGTGGGCCAATCGAATTAACGACGGCCAACTCGTAGGGTTTTCCGGGCAGACGATCACAGACGTCGTAAATATCGGTATTGGGGGCTCCGACCTTGGCCCCCGCCTGGTCACTGAAGCGCTTACGCCTTTTCACGGCAATGTCTCATGCCACTACGTGGCCAATGTAGACCCCGCAGACATTCAGGAAACATTATTAGACCTCAGTCCCACTTCAACCTTATTTATCATTTGCTCGAAGTCTTTCCGCACGGAAGAAACCCTAAGCAATGGTCTCGCTGCGAAATCCTGGCTAATGAGCGCCGGCGCTTCCACCGAGGATCTGAAAAAGCACTTCCTGGCAATTACCACCAACCTGGAAGCGGCTGCGCAGTTCGGAGTTCCTGCCGCCAACTGCCTGCCAATTTGGGATTGGGTTGGTGGACGCTACTCCGTGTGGTCAGCCGTTGGGCTGAGCACCGCAATAGCGGTCGGCTGGGATAATTTTAGTCAGTTTCTGCGGGGTGCTGAGGAGATGGATCAGCATTTTCAATCAGCACCAGCCGAAAAAAACCTCCCGTTACTATTGAGCCTTATGGAGGTGTGGTACTGCAATTTTCTTGGCGCAGACAATCACGTCGTTCTTCCCTACAGCCAACACCTGCAAAAGTTACCTGATTTTTTACAGCAACTAACCATGGAAAGTAACGGCAAAAGCGTTGCTGTTGATGGAACACCGCTAAACTATGACACAGGCCCTGTGCTCTGGGGAGCTGCAGGAACTATGGGACAACACTCGTTTCACCAGCTGCTCCATCAGGGCACGCGCCTATGCCCTGTAGATTTCATACTACCGCTTACAACACATACCGGTATGCTGGGGCAGCACCGGATGCTGGTGGCCAACTGCCTGGCACAGAGTCGAACGCTGATGATGGGCAGATCAGCTAAGGAGGCAGAACAAGCGCTGTTAGGGCGAGGCATGAACAAGCAGGAGGCTGAAAAACTCGCTTCGCATTTGGCCATGCCGGGCAATCGACCCAACAACGTGATTACGATGGATACGCTATCCCCTTCCACATTGGGCTCCCTATTAGCACTTTACGAACATAGAACTTTTTGCAGCGCAATGATGTGGGGTATCAACCCATTCGACCAATGGGGTGTGGCGTTGGGCAAGGAGATTGGCGCAGAGGTTTTGAATTTAATGTCTGACGGGCCCAGTTCTAAGTCTGAGAATATGGATGCTTCAACCAATCGACTGATCGAAAGCTGGCGACGGACAGTACGGTAGACTAAGCGTCGATTAGCGCCAGCAATTCCTGGGTTTTTGCTGCCATCAAAGCCGGATCAGCGCGACTTTCCACGTTCAGCCTGACCACTGGCTCCGTGTTGGACATGCGCAAGTTAAATCGCCAGTCCTCGAAGCTCATGCTAAGGCCATCGACATGCTCTGTCCCTAGCGCTTCGTCTTTGTAAGTCGCCTCGGCTAAAGCGAGAATTTTGGCGGGATCCTCGATCGTCCGATTGATCTCGCCACTGCAGGGAAATGCCGCCTGGCGCTGCGCCACCATCGCCGACAATGGGATCTTGTACTCGGCCATTAAGCCTGCGACCAACAACCAGGGAATCATGCCGCTGTCACAGTAGGCAAAATCACGAAAGTAGTGATGTGCGCTCATTTCGCCGCCATAAATAGCATCTTCGAGCCGCATGCGCTCCTTGATAAAGGCGTGCCCTGTTTTACTTTGCACGGGTTCGCCGCCACAGGATCGGACGATATCAATCGTATTCCAGGTCAGACGCGGGTCGTGAACAATTTTTGAACCTGCTTGCTGTGAGAGAAATGCCTGGGCGAGTAAGCCCACGATATAATAGCCTTCAATAAAACCCCCATTTTCATCAAAAAAGAAGCAGCGATCAAAATCCCCATCCCAGGCGATCGCCATATCGGCGCCGTGTTCACGCACTGCTGCTATCGCCGCTGAACGATTCTCCGGTAGCAAGGGGTTGGGTACGCCGTTGGGGAAATTTCCATCCGGCTCGTGATGCAGCTTGATAAACTCGAAGGGTAACAGTGGCTCCAACAGGTCGATAACGCGCCCCGCCCCACCATTACCCGCATCCACAACGATTTTCAAAGGGCTTAGCTTAGGAATGTCTACGTAAGATAACAGATGCTCTATGTAGGCCTTCGAGGTATCCATGGCTCGCAAGACACCGGGCTTGACCGCTGCCGTAAAGTCACCGCGCTCAGCAAGATCCTTGATTGTAAATAGGCCTGTATCTCCGGAAATAGGCCTCGAGCCCTCCCGAACAAATTTCATGCCATTGTAGTCTTTCGGATTATGGCTGGCTGTTACGACAATACCACCATCCATCTCAGCATGGGACGTGGCAAAGTAGATCTCTTCCGTGCCACACAGACCGATGTCATAGACATCGACGCCCTGCTCGAGCAACCCCGCTACCAGAGCGGCTTTTATCGCTTCACTGCTGAGGCGTATATCATGTCCCACGACCACTTTTTTGGGCTTTATAGCGTCTGCAAACGCCTGTCCTATCCGCTTGGCGATATCGTCGTTGAGCTGGTCCGGGACTCGCCCTCTGACATCATAGGCTTTAAAACATGTAATAGATTGCACCTAAAAAAACCCGCCTTCAACTTTCGATGTAGTAATTTTCATACACAAAGTTCGTCGCTTCAATAAAACCCGGAACGCTACCGCAGTCAAAACGCCGACCCTTAAATTTATAGGCCATCACACAACCTTTTTGAGCTTGTGTCATCAGGGCGTCAGTGATTTGTACTTCTCCATTCGCCCCAGGGGGAGTTTCACGCAATATATCAAAAATGTCGGGCGTGAGAATGTAACGACCGATAATAGCCAGGTTTGAAGGTGCATCCTCTTGAACCGGTTTTTCCATCATATTGTCAACTCGATATAGACCCTCTTTAAGCGGCTCTCCCGATATCACACCGTATTTGTGCACTTCACTCATCGGTACTTCCTGCACTGCAACAATAGAACAGCGAAACTGTTTATACAGCTCCACCATTTGCGCGAGCACGCCCGGGCCTTCGTTGATGCACAAATCATCGGATAAAAGCACGCCAAATGGCTCGTTACCAATCAGGGCTTCACCAGTGAGAATGGCGTGACCAAGCCCCTTCATTTCCCGCTGACGTACCATGGTAAATTCACCTTCATCGAGCAAATCGCGAATACCCTGAAGACGCACTTCATTGCTGGAACCGGAAATTTGGTGCTCGAGCTCATAGCTAATATCGAAATGATCCGCTATCGCCCTTTTCCCACGCCCTGTCACCAAAGCGCAGGTTTTCATCCCGGCGGCGATAGCCTCCTCAACGCCATATTGCACCAGCGGTTTGTTGACAATAGGCAGCATTTCCTTGGGCATACTTTTGGTCGCGGGCAGGAAACGCGTGCCATAGCCCGCTACTGGAAACATACATTTTTTAATCATCTTGACACACCAATTCCCTGGTTACTTGTCGCGTCCGTAGATATCCTCAAAACGCACTATATCGTCTTCGCCCAAATACGCCCCAGATTGCACTTCGATCAATTCCAAAGGTATACGGCCGGGATTTGCCAGACGATGTTTGTGGCCTAAAGGGATGTAGGTCGACTCGTCTTCTTTGAGCATAAACACTTTATCTTCACAGGTAACCTCGGCTGTACCGTGCACCATAATCCAGTGCTCAGCGCGGTGATGATGCATCTGCAGGGAAAGGGTTGCGCCGGGGTTGACAATGATTCTCTTCACCTGAAAGCGCTTGGCACTGACCAGAGACTCGTAAGACCCCCAAGGGCGGTAGACTCGACGGTGCAGTAGAGCCTCTGTGCGCTTTTCTATCTTCAGGCGATTTACGATGCGCTTAACATCTTGTACTTTTTCTCGATCTGCAACCAAAATTGCATCCGCGGTTTCGATAACCACTAAATTGTCGACCCCAGTGGCCGCGACCAGCCGAGATTCACTGCGAAAATAACTGTTGCGGCAATTGTCCAGCATCACGTCGCCTACTGACGCATTGCCCTCATCGTCCCTGGAAGCGACCTCCCACAATGCAGACCATGCACCGACATCACTCCAGCCACAATCCAGAGAAACGACTGCGCCCCGATCAGTTTTTTCCATAACAGCATAGTCAATACTGTCGCTTGGACTCGCCAGGAATGATTCTTTGTGGGGGCGGACAAAATCAAGGTCAGTCGTGGACATGGACATAGACTCTGTGCAGGCCTGGAGAATCTGCGGAGCAAAGCGCTCAAGTTCTTCAAGATAGGCGCTCGCCGACAACAGAAACATCCCGCTATTCCAAAGAAAATCTCCGCTGGCCAAATACTCGCGTGCGGTCGCTAGATCGGGTTTTTCAACAAAGCTATCCAGCGTGAAAAGCTCGCTGTCCTTTGCGGCTCCACATTTGATGTAGCCGTATCCAGTCTCTGCTTGGGTCGGGACCACGCCGAAAGTCATCAGCTGCCCGCTGCTCGCCAATGGCAATGCCTTTTGGACCGCCGCCACAAATGCGGGGATGTCCTGGATCAAATGATCAGCTGGCAAAACCAGCATGACTGCCTCAGCGTCCATCGACATCGCTTTGATCGCAGCCAAGGCAACCGCCGGCGCAGTATTGCGCCCTTCGGGCTCTAAAATTAAGCTTCCTGCAGGGAGTTCAAGCTGGCGCAATTGCTCTGCAACCATGAAACGATGATCTTCATTGCAGACCACTATGGGCGCAGCTGCCATTAGATCGGAAGTGCGCTTGAGTGTCTCTTGCAACATCGACAATTCGCTGGCCAATGGCAAGAACTGTTTGGGGTGCGCTTCTCTCGATACCGGCCACAACCTGCTGCCGACGCCCCCTGATAATAAAACGGGTATTAACATCGGAATCCTGAACTTAATAAGGCGTTAAAAACGCCTGCGTGTGCACGCAGGACAGCGCCTAGTTACAATTTTATTGAGCCGTCATGGTAGCCCAAGCCACGATTGTTAGCCAGCGAACGAGCGAACGGGCACTTTATTGTTTCTTCTATAGACTTGTGAGCTACTTCAACTAAAATAGGCTCGCTAAACCAAATCCAGCATTTTTGGAAGATTTCTACACTTCTCCGAGACATTGAAGCACCAACTTAACGGCCAAATTTGGATTAACTATGACTGCGAAAAACGCATACACCAAGGAAGAGCTGATAGATTGTGGCCACGGCAAGCTGTTTGGCCCGGGCAACGCGCGCCTGCCGGTGGACAACATGCTAATGCTGGACCGAATAAGCCATATCAGTTCAGACGGCGGCCTCTTCGACAAAGGGGAAATTATCGCCGAGCTCGATATAACACCAGATCTTTGGTTTTTCGATTGTCATTTCCCATCGGACCCGGTTATGCCTGGATGTTTGGGGTTGGACGCGATGTGGCAGCTTGTAGGGTTTTTCCTGGGCTGGCGCGGCAACCCTGGCCGAGGACGCGCGCTCGGATGCGGCGAGGTAAAGTTCACCGGGGAAATAAAGCCTACCTCTTCCATAGTGACCTATAAGATCAACGTAAAGCGGGTTATCGAGCGCAAACTTGTTATGGGTATCGCCGATGGCAGCGTGTCCGTAGACGGCAGCGAAATCTACACGGCCAACGGATTGCGAGTCGGCTTGTTTCAGCCTTCACAGGGCCTTTAATTTATGAGCAGAAGAGTAGTAGTAACTGGACTTGGCATCGTTTCCTGCCTGGGCAATGATGCAAATACCGTGAGCGAATCTCTCTATGAAGGGCGCTCGGGAATCAGTATTCATCAGGAACAAATTGACCTAGGTATGCGCTCGCATGTCGCTGGCGTTCCCAACATAGATGTGAAAGAACTCATCGATCGCAAGCAGCTGCGCTTTATGGGCGACGCTGCATCCTTTGCGTACATTTCTATGCAACAGGCCATCGC
>JBLGAR010000038.1:0-34689 GCA_047612385.1 Cryomorphaceae bacterium
ATCCAGAATATCTCCAAAGTAGGGGTTAGTTGCAGCATTATTGACCAGTATATCCAGCTTGCCGTGGGTCGCTTTGATATGGGCGAATAGGGTGCTGATATCTTCCATTTTGCCTACGTGGCAGGGACACGCCTCTGCACTGCCTCCGGCGGCTGCAATGGAATCGGCTACCACCTTGCAACCGTCCACTTTGCGGCTGGAGACAATAACATGGGCACCTTGTTCGCCCAGTAATCTGGCAATGGATTCACCAATGCCCCGGCTAGCGCCCGTTACCAGTGCTATTTTACCGGTCAGATCAAATAGTTTTGTACTCATTTAGGACATCCCTGTAAGGCGCTGGTTAATAAGTGTGTCGGCCTCGGCCATAATAGTGTCGATCAAATCTTTGACAGTTGGAATATCGTGGATCAATCCGGCAACCATGCCGCATGACCAGGCTCCTGCGTCCATTTCACCGTCGATCATGATTTTGGGATAGACACCGGCCACTTCATCGATGATGTCCTCAAACTTAAGATCAGCACCCAGGGCGGCTTCCTTTTGGAGTAGGCGTTCTACCGCCGGATTGGCCATCACCCGCTCGGTGTTTCTCAGAGGACGCATTACCAACCGCGTATCCAACTCGCTGGCCGCAACGATCGCATCTTTAACATTCTGGTGCACAGGGGCTTCTTGGGTTGCGATAAAACGGGTTCCCATGTTCATGCCTTCTGCGCCCATAGCTAAGGCCGCGACCAAACTGCGCGCATCCGCCATTCCACCGGAGGCCACAAAAGGTATTTCTAGTTCATCGGCCGCGCGGGGGAGCAATATGAAGTTGGGGATATCATCTTCCCCAGGGTGCCCCCCGCACTCAAAACCATCGACGGAAACGGCGTCACAACCAATCGACTGAGCCTTCAGGGCGTGTCTCACAGCAGTACATTTGTGAATCACTTTAATGCCAGCTGCTTTGAGCATGGGCATGTATTTGGCTGGGTTGTTGCCGGCGGTCTCAACTACTGTGACTCCGCCGTCTATGATGACCTGGAACAAGGCAGGGTAATCCGGTGGAGTCAGTGTTGGCAGGAAGGTGATATTGACGCCGAACGGCTTGTCGGTCATCTGCCGGCAGCGTACTATTTCGTTCGCCAGCTTCTCTGGGGTCCCTTGAGTTAGCCCGGTGATAATACCCAAGCCACCGGCGTTAGAGACGGCCGCGGCTAGCTCGGCATAGCCGACAAAGTGCATGCCGCCCTGGATGATAGGGTGTTCGATTCCAAGAAGTTCGGTGATACGTGTTTTCATACTAGATTCCAAGTCAAAGTGCGTTTGAGTAATGCGAGTTGAAGCAAAAAATGGGTGACGAATTATGGCACTTCTTATGACGAAACACTATACTCGCGGGAGTGATCGCAATTCAGCTCGTTGAATTCGCACAGATCCAATAATAATAGAGGGAACCTTCATGAATAGGATTACGATAGTCGGTCTTGCGCTTCTTGCCGCCACTGCCAATGCTGAAGAAAGGTTTTTACTGTGGGGTGATACACACCTGCACACCACTTACTCTTCAGATGCCTACACCAATAACAACTTACTGGCGGGGCCGGATATCGCCTATCGTTACGCACGCGGGATGCCAGTAGAGCATCCCTATCACCGGGCCAGAGTGCAGATAGGAACACCGTTAGATTTTTTGGTCGTCTCGGATCATGCTGAATTTCTCGGGCAGATTCGTAACATCCATCGCCACGGTGTGGATACCTCAGATCTGGGATTTATCGACACAGTAAAAGCCAAGGTAGCTCAGTATTTTCTTAGCGATGCCATCGATAGCGGGGAGGGGCGCTCATTGTTTGTCGCCGTCTTACCAGATCCAAATTTGACCCCGCTGGAAGATGCAGAAGCGGCCTCAATGGAAAGCAGCGACCTCAGTCTGCTTCCTATGCCACTGGCGGTAGAGATCGATACCTGGCGCATCATCACGGATACTGCCGAAGCCTACAACGAGCCCGGTGTGTTTACAGCGCTAATAGGTTGGGAGTGGAGTTCCATTCCCGGTGGTGCCAATTTGCACAGAGTGGTGATCAGCGACAGTGATGCGGCCACCGCGCAGCAGTACGATCCGTTCGGTTTGGACGACAGTCCTTTTCCCGAGGACCTTTGGGCCTGGCTCGAAAAAACCAGTGCTTCGACTGGGGCAGGTTTTACCGCGATTCCACATAACTCCAATATCTCCAAAGGGTATATGTTCTCGGATACCAGCCTGCGGGGAGAGCCTATGACCGCGGAGTTTGCAGCCCTGCGCGCCAAGTGGGAGCGGGTGGTTGAAATTACGCAGATAAAAGGTGATTCTGAAACTCACTCCTCGCTGTCGCCGGACGATGAGTTTGCAGATTTCGAGAACTATCCCTTTTATATCCAGCGTGAATTTACCGAGTATCAACCGGGCAGGGGCGATTTTGTGCGCTCGGCCTTGAAGAGGGGGCTGGAGCTTGAAAACAAGCTTAAGGTCAACCCGTTTAAGTTCGGCGTGATTGGCTCTACCGATTCGCACACCTCGTTATCCTCGGCCGAAGAAGATAATTTTCATGGCAAGTTGGCGACAGACTCCATTCCCGCAAACAAACAGACACACTTCAGTGAAGACGGCCGTGGCACGGATGGCTGGCAGATGTCTGCGTCAGGTCTGGCCGCTGTATGGGCAAAGGAGAATACGCGGGAATCGATAATGTCGGCTCTGCAACGTCGGGAGGTTTATGCCACCACCGGGCCGCGTATAGGAGTACAGTTTTTTGCTGGCCCCGATTTTACGGAGGCCGATTTAGCCGCCGCTGACCTACACAGTCTCGCCGCCGAGCGAGGCGTTCCGATGGGAGGGCAGCTTAATCGCAGTGAAGAGGCGCCGACTTTTGTAGTGGTGGCTTCCAAAGACCCTGTGGGTGCTAACCTGGACCGGGTGCAAATCGTAAAGGGCTGGTTGGATGGCAATGGACAATCGCAGGAGCAGGTTTACAACGTAGCCTGGTCTGACGAGAGAACAAAAACATCGGATGGTAGCCTGGCCGCTGTAGGGAACACGGTGAACCTTACGACAGGTAAAGTAGACAACTCTATCGGCGCTGCGCAGCTGTCCAGTGTTTGGCAGGACCCGCAGTTTGATTCAAATCAGTCTGCGTTCTACTACGCGCGAGTACTGCAAATTCCTACGGTGCGACACTCTCTTCTCGACGCACTTGCCCTAGGGCAAGAGCACGCCGTTGAAAAACCCGATACGATTCAGGAAAGAGCCTATACCTCTTCGATTTGGTATCAGCCCTAACCACATTCCAGAGACACAGGGGCAAACTACCAGGGAGTATTTGCCACCGGATCTTTCAGTATGTGCCTGGCAACAACCATGCGATGCACTTCATCTGGGCCATCATAAATTCTGGCGAAGCGCGCTTCGCGATACATAAATTCCAGAGGCGTGTCGCTGGTGACTCCCAATGCGCCATGTACCTGAATGGCCCGGTCGATCACGTTGTGCAGCATTCGTGCGCCCCAGAACTTGATTAGGGATATCTGCACACGTGCCTCATCGCCCTGATCCATCAACTTTGCCGCATCCAGTGTCATCAACCGTGCCGCTTGAATCTCCGCCGCAGACTCGGCGATGTACCGCTGTATCTCGCCTTTTTCCGCCAGTAGTGAGCCGTGCGCATAGCGTTTATTAGCATATTCACACATGAGCTCAAACGCTCTTTGGGCTTGCCCCAGCCAACGCATGCAGTGGAAAATTCTTCCTGGCCCTAGACGCTTCTGGGCAATAACAAACCCGTGTCCCCGTTCGCCTAACAGATTCTCCTTCGGCACTCTTACATCTGTCAATAAGACCTCACAGTGACCACCGTCGGCATTTCCCATCGTAGGTACGACTCGTTTTATCTCGTATCCAGGTGTATTGGTCGGAACAATAATAGAAGAGAATTTTGCATGTTTATGTTGGTCCGTCTCGGTCTCACAAAAAACACTGGTGAAAGCGGCAACGTTGGCGCCAGAGGTAAACCACTTGTGGCCGTTGATGACCCACTCATCGCCATCCAGCACGGCTTTGGTTTGCATGAGGGTGGGGTCTGATCCTGCCACTTCAGGCTCGGTTAAACCTACGGATGGATAGATATCCCCGTCGACCAGGGGCTTCAACCAGCATTCCTTTTGTGCTTCGTTGCCATAACGGTGCAACATGATGCAATCCTGCATGGAGATAGATCCCACCGCCATCTGACCAAAATGAGAGCGCCCGATAACCTCGTTCATCTGCACAAAGGTCATAAAAGGCAGGCCGCCGCCGCCGATCTCCGCAGGATGACCCAGGGCCCACAGCCCCAGTGCCTTTGCCTCGTTCTTAAGGGCTGCCATAGCTTCTTCGGCGGGCTTTCCTCCCGCGTGTAAGATCGGTTCTTGCGGAACCACCTGACCATTGATGAACTCTTTGAAACGTTCTTTCAGGGCGGAAACTTCGTCGTTGGGTCCATCGCCTGCTGTATTGTCAGACATTCATTTCTCTCTCAATTGCTAAGTGTTTTGCTGTAACAGATCCAAGCCGCGTTGCGAAGACGCGCGAGCCAGATCACCCATCTTTTGCCAGTGATCTGAGCTGGCATTGCCGTCTAGGCCGCGTTTGTAAACGCCTTGCACTATAGCGGCGGAACGAAACAGGTTGAAAATGATGTAAAATGGCCAATTGTCTATGCCATCGCGCCCGGTTATCTCACAGTAGTATTGCAAGGTCTCCTCTTCAGACAGCAAACCCATTTTCCGATGTTCATCGGAATAGGGGATTTCTCCGTAGAACTCAGAGGTGCAGAGATAGGACAGATCTGCCAGAGGATGGCCAATGGTTGAGAGTTCCCAGTCTAGGATCGCCGCGACTTTTGGTGCGGTGGAGTCCACCACACAGTTGGGCAGTCTAAAGTCCCCGTGAATGATAGAGGTTTCGTCGTCCTGGGGGATATTGTCGGGTAGCCAGGCCATCAGTGAATCCATGGCTGGATCTTTTACCGTTTCGGAGGCGAGGTACTGGCCAGACCATCGGTGAATCTGCCGGGCATAGTAGTTACCGGGCCTGCCAAAAGTATCCAGGCCCACGGCGGAAATATCGACGCAGTGCAGTGCACCCAAAGACTCCAGCAGATTCTTGTTCATCGCGGTTCTCTGGTCGGGCTCAAAGCCCGGTAACTTGGTGTCAACCAGCACACGGCCTTCAACCATTTCCATCACGTAAAATGCAGTGCCGATAATGGTTTCATCTTCGCAGAGAAGGTGCGCCCGAGGTACCGGCACCGGGGTATTGCCCAGGGCGGAGATTACCCTAAATTCTCTATCAACGGCATGAGCTGATTTCAGTAGTACTCCCGGCGGTTTCTTCCTCAGAACGTACTTACCGTCGGGGGTGGATATCTGGAAGGTGGGGTTCGACTGCCCTCCCTCAAACTGTAAGATCTCCATGGCTGAAAAATCTGCGTCCAGCGCTTGGTTGAGATAGCTTTTCAGGGCGCTTTGGTCAAACTGATGTTGTGTTCGAACGGGGGTGAGTTCGACGTCGTTGCTCATGTTGGAATATATTCCCTATCCTGACAAATTGTGATGTTGATTGCGTTCGTGCTGGCGCGCCAGTAATATCGCCCGCCTATTTATCGGCAACTTAGCTGTTATCGACAACCAGCCTGCTCAAAGGGCTCTGACCCGGACGACTACTATGAGTGACAACAACATCCTGTTTCAACCCCTGGACCTGGCTAATTTACAGCTGAAGAATCGAATTGTGATGGCGCCGATGACGCGCAACTTCTCTCCGGACAATATCCCAGGTGATCAAACCGTGGATTACTATCGTCGCCGGGCGTCAGGCGGCGCAGGCCTGATCATTACCGAAGGCACGTGTGTTGATCATATCGCCGCCAGTGGTTATCCAGATGTCCCCTATTTTCACGGAGAGGAACGCCTGGCCGGGTGGAAAAAGGTCGTAGACGCAGTACATGAGGCGGGTGGAAAAATAGCACCTCAACTTTGGCATTGCGGCGGTATGCGCAAGGCCGGTGTTATGCCCGAGGGCGATGTTCCCGGTTATACACCATCGGGAATGAACGTACCGGGAAAGATGGGCCGTCATGTTATGACGCAAGCGGATATTGACGATGTCGTGCAGGCCTTTGCCCGAGGCGCGGCGGATGCCAAAGCCCTGGGTTTTGACGCGGTAGAAATCCATGGCGCTCATGGTTACCTGTTAGACCAGTTCTTTTGGGCTGGAACGAATGTCCGTGAAGATGCCTATGGCGGTTCTTTGGAAAACCGTGGTCGGTTTGTGCTGGAGATCATAGAGGCGGTGCGAGAGGCAGTCGGGCCCGATTACCCGGTGATTCTCCGCTTTTCCCAGTGGAAGCAGCAGGATTATGCGGCCCGGTTGGTCGACAATCCTGAAGATCTGGAAACTTTTCTAATGCCCTTAAGTAACGCAGGGGTTGATATTTTTCACTGCTCACAGCGTCGGTTCTGGGAGCCTGAGTTTGAAGGCAGCGATTTAAACCTTGCAGGCTGGGTGAGAAAAATAACCGGAAAGCCCGCTATCACTGTCGGTAGCGTAGGTTTGGACGCCGACTTTATCCCCGTACCCGGGGAAGCCACTTTCCGTGAAGCAGAGCCCGCCAGCCTGGATGAGTTGGAGCGCCGTATGCAGGCGCAAGAATTTGATCTTGTGGCGGTAGGGCGCGCCATGATCGCCAATCCAGATTGGGCCAACCTTGTGTCTGAAGATCGCATGGGAGATTTGCGGCCTTTTCGCAAGGAAGACCTTGCTGCACTGACTTAATGGTTCGAGCTTATGGCCGGTACTAGCAGACTTGATCAAAATGCGCCTTCGGTCGAGTTGGACTCGGCGGCCATTCCAAATTTGGACATTGGCGCATTATTCACCGGTGATAGTGTAAAGCGTGTTCAGCTGGTTGAAGAGATAAGGCAGGCTTGTATTAGCCCGGGGTTTTTCTATATACATGGCACCAACGTCGCCGATGAGCTGATCGAATCCACCCTGAAAGTAGCCAGAGAGTTTTTTGCTAACTCCGACGATGGGCCGGTAAAACAAGATGTGCACAACCGCCTCGCAGATGGAATGAAGGGGTGGGGACCGCTCTATGGTGAGCCGTCCTACCAGCCAAACACGGTATCGCATGTAGAATCCTTCGATATTGGTCAGCCGTTGACGCAACAGCAATATGAAGAGTTGAGCGTCGCGCCCAATATATGGCCCGATATTCCCGGTTTCGAATCAACGGTTTTAGAATATTCAGATGCCGTCACTCGTATGGGTAGAGCGATCAGTGAGGTGCTCAGCGAGTTGTTACAGATGCCGGCCGACTACATTAACCTCAACAGTGGTTGTAGCGCTCAGCGCACCATGCGCCTGTTGCACTATCCCCAGAACAACGCTCCGGATGATGGTAGAAACGTGGGTATTGCCGCGCATACTGATTTCGAATGTTTCACGATTATGAATCAAACGGCAGCGGGACTTGAACTCACGAACACCCAGGGGCAATGGTGTCAGGCGCCGTCGGATATCGGAACGTTCACCATTATTTTGGGGGATATGACCGAGCATCTGTCGAACGGGACCTTTCGCGCAACCGGCCACAGAGTGCTGAACACTGATTGGGCCCGATATTCGCTGATACTATTTTTTGCGCTGGATGAAGAGTTTGAAGTGACACCTCTACCGCAATTTGTGACGGCCGATAAACCCGCCGCCTATGAGCCGGTGAAGCAGGGTGCTCATATTGCCTCGGAACTTGCCAGGGCTGCGGCCAATCAAACCGGCGGCGACCTTTCGGACTGCTGAGGTCGCAATATTTCCGGAAGTGAAATTTTCTTCGGTAGCGGCGCAGGCAATGGTTTTCGTGGCATCAGATCCCCCGGCACGATAGGGCCCACGTGATCGACATTGGAGTGATGCGTGTTCACGTTGTAATCGAGAGGGTCCTGTACAAAGTTAAACCCTGGCAGGCCGACCGCGTCGAAGGATCTGTGGTCTGTACTATCTGTGTTTTTGATGGTGGAGGTAGTCACTCCCATATCGGCGACGGTGACCGCTACAGCTGAAACTAAAATGAACGTGTTCAGCACTATAGCCTGCAGCAATAGTGTATTCATGCTTTTCCCGGTCCCTATGGTGTTTCCATCATTTCAGTATAGGTGATGCTTTTGCTAAATCCTCCATCAATCTGGAGCGAATGATCTCGGTCCAGATTCCGTATCCGGATTCGCTCAGGTGTAGGCCGTCTCGCACGTAGTTATCCTCGTTTGGCTGTCCATCGCGCATCAGGGAAGGGCCTGTGTCGATAAACTGCAATGTCGCATCGGTTTCGACGAATTGTTGTATCAATTGGTTGGTTTTTTCTGCGATGGGCCATACTTCCCAACGCAATATCGAGGGGGTGATGGCGATATAGTAAATGGGAGTTTTCGCATGGCTGCCGCGTATTTTGGTGATCAAATCTCGGTAGCTTTGCAACAATACCTGCGGGGCTTTCGCCGCACCGGGGGTAATGTCATTGGTTCCTACAAAAATGACAATAGCCGCGGGATCATCCACGGCTACAAGTCGGTCCGCATAGTAGAGCGCGTCCCCGAGTTTGGCTCCACCGAAACCTCTCTTTACGGTTCCCAGCGGCACCATATCTCGCGCCAGGGTATCCCAAAAGCGAATGCTTGAGCTCCCCATGAACAGCACGTCACCAGGTTTTGAGGGAGTGCTCTGGATGAGTGTATTGATGTCCTCCTCCCATATCAATGGGTCTTCTGTGCGCGCTGTGTCGCTTTGAGCGTACAAGGTGTCAGCCGGCAAACTAGTCAGCACGGCTGTGATTGCCAGAGCGACTATGAGGTATCGTGACATTGGGTGTTTCCTTATATTATTGTGTTGGGTCACCGCGTATCTTCGGAAAATCTCTCGACGCGATTGCCCCGTTGTGAATGTATATAGAATAGAATTTTATCGCTAAATGAGGCTTCGAACTAGCGGTAATATAACGGCACAATAGATGCCATATGATATCTTTGGTTCTTTAACTGATGTTTTCGCGCCGCGCTTTTCTAGTTCAGACAAATAGTGTTTAGTGATAGAGTGTTCCCCCTAACAAATTTAAGGAAATTGTCTTCTAACCTCTATGTCCAGGCTTGCTGACAACTCGGACCCCAGGCGTCGGCTACCCTCCGTAGACGCTGTGTTAAACGGTGCTCAAGGGCTCATTGATGAATGGGGGCACACCCAAGTCAGCGAGCTTGCCCGCGCCGAACTTTTGGAGTTTCGGGCCGCCATTGGCCGTGGAGAAGCCGTCGATATCACGGTTGATCAGCTTGTGCAGTGCCTTGGCGCGAAACTGGCAGATGCTGGGCAATCCACGTTTCGGCAGCTGATTAATTTAAGCGGCACTGTTATTCACACCAATTTAGGAAGGGCTGTGTTGCCGCAGCGGGCTATCGACGCAGTGGTAAGCGTTGCCCAGGCGCCAAGTAATCTAGAGTTTGATCTCGCGACGGGAAACCGGGGAGAGCGCGACACACATGTCGAATCGCTGATTTGTGAACTGACCGGCGCAGAGGCGGCGACAGTGGTAAACAACAATGCGGCGGCGGTGTTACTGGTGCTAAGTACGCTCGCGTCTAAGGGCGAAGTGCCTGTATCTCGTGGTGAGCTGGTTGAAATCGGAGGTGCTTTTCGTATACCTGAAGTGATGGAAAGATCGGGCTGTAAGCTGATAGAGATAGGGGCGACCAATCGCACTCACCTTAGCGACTACGAAGGAGCCATTAACGATCGCACATCGCTAATAATGAAAGTGCACACCAGTAATTTCAAGGTAGAAGGATTTACCAAATCGGTCGGTGAAGTGGAGTTGGCAGAGCTGGCTCATGAGCGACAACTGCCGTTTGTTATCGATTTGGGAAGCGGCAATCTCGTGGACTTCGCAGCCCTTGGACTCCCCGACGAACCCACCGTAGCGCAGTCGATAGACAATGGCGCCGACGTGGTGACGTTTAGCGGCGACAAGCTGTTGGGCGGCCCGCAATGTGGCATTATCGCCGGGCGCAAAGATCTGATTAGTCAAATCCGAAAGAACCCCCTTAAAAGAGCGTTGCGCCTGGACAAAATGACCCTGGCCGCGTTGGCAGAAGTCTTGAAACTCTATCGTTCGCCTGAACGGCTGCGCGAAGAGCTGCCAACACTGCGATTTCTAACCCGCGAAGTATCCCAGATCAAATCTCAGGCAAGCAGAGTCCAAACAGTTCTGAAGAACATCTTACCGGACCACTACCGTGTTGAAGCTATCGCCTGTCAGAGTCAAATCGGCAGCGGGGCGCTGCCGGTAGAGTCTATCGAAAGTTTTGGTTTGGCGATTCGAGCAAATACCGACGCGCAGTTAAGGCAGTTGGTTAGTACCATGAGAAACCTCCCTCGCCCTGTGATTGGTCGGCTTAACGATGGTGTTTTAACCTTGGACTTGCGCTGTCTCGACTGCGAAGAAATTTTCGTCCAGCAGTTAGTTGAACTGGCGGCAGTTCTGGAATGATTGTTGCCACAGCCGGGCATGTCGATCACGGCAAGACCACTTTGGTGAAACAGCTCTCCGGCGTTGATACCGACCGCACAGAAGAAGAAAAACGCAGAGGTTTGAGTATCAATCTGGGCTTTGCCTATAATCAGGTGGGTGCCGGCACCTCCATCGGCTTTGTCGACGTGCCGGGTCACAATCGCTTTATCAATACCATGATCTCCGGCGTTGGCGGAATCGATATGGCGTTGCTGGTTGTCGCAGCAGATGATGGCATCATGCCCCAAACCACCGAGCATCTTGATGTTTTGCGCCTGCTCGGTGTCCGCAATTACGTGGCAGTGATTACTAAGATAGATCGAGTGGAGGCGTCCCGGGTCGACGAGGTGACGCAGGCGGTCATGAGCCTATTGCCCGAATCCAGTCTGGCTTATTGCATCGACAATATAGGCGGTGATGGAATAGCCGATCTAAAATTGTTTCTTCACGATTGTGCTTCTCAACTGCCAGAGCGAGCACTTGGCGGCCATTTTCGTATGCCGATTGATCGATCGTTTCTGCTAAAGGGAACTGGGTTGGTGGTAACGGGCACAGCCATTTCGGGAGGAGTCCAAGTAGGAGATCATCTGCAATTGCTACCGCGCGGATTACCTGTTCGAGTGCGGGGGATTCATGCGCAGGGTGAGGCGAGTGACGAAGGCCGTGCCGGTCAGCGCTGTGCTATTGATATTACCGGGGCGAACAAAGATCAGGTTGAGCGTGGGGACTGGTTGCAGGCGCCAGAAATATCACGATCGAGTGATTGTGTGGATGTGCGGGTAGAGCTGCTATCCAGTGCTCCCTTCTCTTTGAAGCATCTAGCGCCCGTGAAACTGTATTTGGGTGCAAAGCGGGTTCCAGCGAAAATCTATCTGCTGGAGCGTCCCGACGGAGCGAACAAACTGAACCCTGGAAGCTCTGTATTCGCGCAACTTATTCTCGACTCTCAAGTGGCCTGTTGTCGTAGAGACCCATTTTTACTGCGCGATGACAGTGAGTCTTTCACCATCGCAGGCGGTATAATTTTGGATCCTTTCGCGGCTAGAATGAGCCGAAAAGAACCCTCGCGAATAGACTATCTGCAGGCACTGGAATCGCCTGAGATAGAAACCGTTTTAGTTCAATTGCTGTTGGGCCAGCAGCGTTTGGTCAATGTCACACGGCTACAACAAGCCTGGAATTTATCCGGTGAAGATTTAGCCAAAGTATTGGCATGCGATGCTTTGGGTGGAAACATAAAGTCGTTCTCGGCCGATCACAAAGAGTATGTAGTAGCGCAGCAATTGTGGGTTGGCGCACAAAAGGCGATAGGCGATTGGCTAAAAGACTGGCATTTGCAGAATCCCCTGAAGGACGGTGCTCAGGCCAAGTTGGTTCGCTCAAACCTCGAATCCACTTTGCAGCCTGTGTTGTTTCTTGCTGTCATGTCGAATTTGCTCAGAGAGGGTAAATTAAAACTCGCCAATGGCCTGGTGGCGATTGCCGGACATGTGGTTAAGGTTTCGAGTGACGAGCAAAAGCACTGGGAGGAAACTGAGCGCGCTCTGCAAAAAATGGGTTTCCAGATACCTGTTCAGGGTGCGCTGTTGGAAGCGTTGTCGTTTGACGAGCCCACACTTATGCAGACCCTCCGCCAGGCGGTTAAGAGTCGGCAGGTATTTAGAATCAGTGAACGACGATATGTGTTAGCTTCTACACTGGGTGAACTGGCCGAATCCGTGAACGTACTGGCTAAATCAAAACCTGAGTTTTCGGTCATTGATATAAAAAACCACGTTGGAATTGGCCGCAATGTGACGATAGAATTACTGGAGCATTTTGACTCCATAGGTTTTACTGTGCGCCGTGGAGACAGCCGTTGCGTTGTCGACAGCAGTTTGCCCGCCAGAATAGCTGCAAGCGCGTGAACAATATCGATTTTAGTTTAGTGTTAACCAACGATGGAAGAGCGACGTCCCCGGTGGGGTGCCTGGTCTTCAACACCAGTGAGGTGCTGCTAAAGTGCCTGGTGGGTTCGACTCCTACCTCTTCCGCCAAATTTACCTACAAGTGATTGAATTATATGTTTAATAAAAAAATGTAGTTATCAGCAGTACAGATAGTAGTACATTTGGAATTAGAACACAGCTTGATAACTCACACCGCATTCATCACACTAATAGCAACCAGCCTAATTAGCTGGCCACCTAGATTAATCCCCTCGGTCATTGCAATGGCCTCCTAACGGAGTCATTACAATGGAAAAGTTATTAACGAAAAAGCACGTAAGAGAACTTATTGGCGTTCCGACATGGGACACCTCCTTTAGGTATCTAGGTAGCAGTAGGTCAGCGCGAGGCTGACTGCATCGAACATTTGCATCTGGGGATGCTGAGGCTGCCATAGAAGTGGTTTGGCTGGGAGATACGGCTCAAGCTCCGGTAATATCTCGGTAATACACTTCGCCCGCGCTTCTTTGCCTCGTACACCGAAAGTCTCGGTCACTTCCTCAGGTGAGTAATGACGGACTTGCACTTTCCAGCCAATGGCGGCCTTGGTTAGCGCCTCAGTGAGGACATTGACTCGCCTGGCCCGCCTTGACGACACCGCTTTGGTGTCTTCTAGGATAAGTAGATTGGGTTGATAAACGTCGATGAGGGATTTGACCTGTATTCGAGAAGGGTTGTTGGCTGGAGTAAGGGTTTACGAATGAAGGCTCAGCTGGTTTGCGATGCACTGAGAATGGCCATTTGGCAAAGGCGGACCAAAGCTGGCTTGATCGTCCATTCCGATCGAGGCTCTCAAAATGCCAGCAAAGATTACAGGCGGCTTCTTAAGGCCCATGGCTTCGCTGAGAGCATGAGTCGCAAAGGTGATTGCTTGGACAATGCAGTGCAGAGAGTCTCTTTGGAAGCTTGAAGCAGGAGCGTGTCTACTGGCGTAATTACCAGACCAGGCTCGAAGCACAACAGTAAGTGTTAAACTAAATATCCATGTTTTACAACAGCCAGCGGCTGCATTCATACCTTGGCTACGTGAGTCCGAATCAATATGAGGCGGAGATGGTTGAATTGAAAAAGCCGCTTAACTGGGTTGTAAAAAAATACTAGACCACGTCAGGTTTGGTGTAATGGCTATTTTTTACGGCACAAAAAGATTTCGCCCGCTTCCATTCCCAGCCCCAGAGTTTTGATCTCGGAAGCCGCCAATATGTCGATGGGAGAGAATGTTTCAACAAGGAAATCTGCTTCCAGCAGCCTCTCAATATAGTCGGGGCCATAATTCCTAACATGATCTTCCTGTCCGAACGCTTTCAGTCTAGCCTCGGGTGTCCGGATGGAAGCGTCCTCAAAGGTTTCTTCTGCGATAATTGGAACGAGTAGAATAGCCCAGCCACCAGGTTTCAATACGCGGAAAAATTCTCGAATTGCTTTGCGATCATCGAGTACGTGTTCGAGTACGTGACTGCAATAGATGGCATCGAAATGGCCGTCGGGGAACTTGATGTCAGTAATATCCATTTTGACGTCAACATTTTTTGCCAATAGATCAGCTGTTAGATATCCATCCCCCACATACTGCTGTAATTTAAGGCGCAAACACGCTTCGGGAGCGACATGCAATAGTTTTTGGTTTTCTTTTAGTGTGATCTCCGGCGTGCTCGTAAAAAACTGCCAAAAGAAACGGTGCCTCTCGAGGCTGTGACACTTCCAGCATTGTGCTTCTGGTCGTGGGTGCCTACCGAACGGTAAAAATGATTTTGACGAAGCTGTGCATATCGGGCAAATTCTGCCCTGGCCGTGGAACTTGGTCGAAGTTAGAAATCTTACGATCAAAACTAAGAGAGAATAAAGTTTTCTTTGTAAGTTTGCCACGCTACTTGGCATGTGAAGATTCCTTGTAGCAAAATAATTAGGCTTGCTCTATATTTTGCGTCGTCGTTGTACCGATGGTTGAGGGCTTAATTCGGCTGCCGGGGTGCTCCCCTGTGGTCGGCTGAAGGGGGGTAGCGCTATAGATGTCGCAGATAGGTAGTATAAGCATGTTGGCAATTTTGGGAACTGTTCTTTTAGGAATTGGGCACTAATTCTCCATTTCAATACTGTCAGTGCGATATGTTTTGTTTGGGGTCGATGTCGCTTGATTTGTCCCACGGGAAATAATACTGCAAACAGGCCTGGAGTCTATTCAAGTGGATTGCCATCGACACTACCCCGAATGGCGTACTGTGTGACACATTAATCGCGTCTAAAGCTGCTGCTTTGATTTTAATTTGTTAAGGCTAATTTACCCGGGGTTTCACAAGCCAAATGAAGTTGATGGGTCGTGTAATCACAGTTATACTCACCAACTTCGCCGATTCTCGCGAGATTGTGGCTATTATTATAAAAAGCCATATCATTTCATATGTAATTGATACATTGCTTTTTTCACGCAGTTTTTTTTGGTGATTTGGTATGAAGGAGTTTGTTCGAAAGATACCTATTCTAGGGTCGCTGGCCCAGCGTATCTTCCGCTCATTTACGAAAAGAGCAGTGAGTTTTCCCGGCTCTAAAAATTATTGGGAGAGCAGGTACAAAACTGGCGGCAATTCTGGCGCGGGGTCATATCAAAAACTTGCAGCTTTCAAAGCTGAAATTCTAAACGAATTTGTCGTTAAAAATCATATTGAAACTGTCATTGAATATGGCTGTGGTGACGGCAATCAGTTGACGTTATCAGAATATCCTTCCTACGTAGGTTTTGATGTTAGTGAAAAGGCAATTGCAATTTGTTCAACGCTTTTTGAAACTGACACCTCCAAGCGATTTAGTGTATTAGGGGAGCGCAAAGGAGAGGCTGCCCAGCTAACTATATCCTTGGATGTAATATATCATTTGATTGAAGATAGCGTGTTTTCGGATTACATGAGTGTTCTTTTTGATAGTGCCACCAAATTTGTTATTATCTATTCCTCAAATTCAAACGGTGAGGAATATGGCAGGGCGCCGCATGTAAAACACAGAGAGTTCGTTCCTTGGATCGAAAGCAATCGTCCAAAATGGAGGCTCATTCAGCACCTGGAAAATAGATACCCTTATGTAAGCGGTGATAATGTGAATGGCTCTTTTTCAGACTTCTATATCTTCTCATTATCAGACAACAATTAGTCGAGCATATAGGCTTCCCGTATTGCATCTTTATCTTCTGATACTGTTTCTTTTATGATGGCATTTTTTTCTAGTTCTAAGGGCGTTTTTAATCGAATTTTTCGGCGAATAGACAGCGCACTAAATTTTATTTTGCTATCTCGGTTTTTGGCCATTAAAGTTTCACTTCTTTTCCCTTTCCGGAAAACGGCTAGAAGTCACACCTTGCCAGCCCCTCTAATTGTTTCTTTAACGTCGTATCCAGCAAGGTTTCCTACATTGCATTTGACGCTTAAGTGCTTACTGTCTCAAAGTATCTCACCCGATCTCGTTATACTTTGGATTGCTCATGAGGACGAAAAACTACTGACCCCCGATATCAACAATTTGAAATCCGCCGGATTGACAATTAGTTTCTGCGACAATTTACTGTCATTTAAAAAAATAATACCGACACTCGAACGGTATGAAGAAAGCTACATTGTTACAGCAGATGATGATGTCTATTATGGGCCATCGTGGCTGGAAAAGTTGGTGGTGGTTAGTCTTGCCAATTCAAAAGATGTGGTTTGCCACCGATCGCGCACGATTCGATTGGGCCTCAAAAACTTGCCATTGCCATACAATGAATGGGGTTTAAATTCGGGTAAAACTGGCGTATCACCTCTGACCTTTCAAACAGGTTTAGGAGGGGTTTTGTATCCACCCAATGTTTTTCATAGCGATGTTTTGGACATTGTTTTGTTCACAGAGCTTTGTCCTCACGCCGATGATGTTTGGTTATTCTGGATGATTCGAATGAATAAGGCTGTCGTTAGATGTGTTGACGGGCATTTTCGTGAGTGTCCGTGGCCCGGGACACAAACGACGGCGCTTTGGCGCAGGAACTCGGCAAAGCACGGTAATGATGGTCAGATTGAAAGGATGTTAACCCATTATGGCGATACAATATTCGAAAATGTTAGCAGTTAGCAAAGAGCACAGTAATCGCCGCGCCTATAACTGGCTTGCTTATCAGAACTTTGACCATTTCCTAGTAAAATTCATCCCTATGTACCGAGGCATTCTCTATGATCTTGGCGCGGGAGAAGCCCATTACAAGAACTTCTTTTTGCAATATGCTAGTGAGTATGTAGCGGTAGATTGGGGCGGCAGTTCCCACTCCACGAAATCTTATGTCAACGCAGATCTCAATAAGCCGTTACCCATCGAGTCTGGGGTTGCTGATACGGTGGTATCAATATCAGTGATCGAGCACCTCTGTGAGCCACAAACTATGCTTAACGAAGCTTTTCGCATCTTGAAGCCTGGAGGGGCAATGATATTGCAGGTCCCGTGGCAATGGCGGATACATGAGGAGCCCTATGACTTTTTCCGCTATACGCCTTATGGCCTCAAGCACCTGCTTTCCAAAGCCGGCTTTGTAGATGTAGTTGTTGAAGCGCAATCTGGTTTTTTTACAATGTGGCTATTGAAATTCAATTATGCCAGTCGCGGCTTAATCCGTGGCCCAAAGCCACTGCGCTGGATGATTCAACTTGCGTTAATACCAGTTTGGTATATCAACCAAAAGGTTGCACCACACCTCGATAAACTCAATAAAAACTGGGCGTTAGAGACTGCAGGTTATTTTGTGACTACGCGTAAACCGTGAATCTTAGGGACAAAACATTTTCGGCGGTGCGTTGGACCACAGCGTCGGCCGGTGCGCGTGGACTACTGCAGCTAGCGCAGGTCGCCGTGCTGGCCCGTCTGCTGGCTCCTGCCGACTATGGCCTGATGGCCATCGTCACCGTGGTAGTAAGCTTTACTGGCATATTTGCCGACATGGGTGTTAATAGCGCCTATGTCCAGCGGCAAAATGTCAGTGAGAACGAACGCTCTAGCTTATTTTGGCTAAATGTAGGCCTGAGTACTGCGCTCGCTTTACTAGTTCTATTGCTAAGTCCGCTGCTTGCGCATTGGTTTGGTGACGCTAGATTAACACCTCTACTGATGCTGGCGTCTAGTACGTTTATCATCAACGCTCTAGGGCAACAAGTGCGAATGAGCGCAGAGAAAGCGTTGAACTTTCGGCCATTGATGCTGTTGGAAGTGGCTAGTATTTTCGTGGGCTTTGTAGCGGCCATTGCCGCTGCTTGGGCCGGCTGGGGGGTTTATGCCCTAGTCATAGGTAGTATCGTGTGTGCAGGTAGTGGAACTATGCTGGCCTGGATATTTTTGGCGGACGGGTGGCGACCGCAGTCGCGTTTTCGAGTGGCCGATGTGCGCAGTTATCTCGGTTTTGGGGGAGCGTTAGTGGCCAATAACTTCGTGAACGAAATAAACCGTAACATTGACCTGTTGTTGGGCGGACGGATGCTGGGAGCAGCGGCACTAGGGCTATATAGTCTACCCCGGCAAATTGTGTTTCAGATACAGGACATGGTAAACCCAATTATCACGCGGGTGGGGTTTCCTCTAATTGCGCAAGTGCAGACAGATACCTCGCGGGTACGTGGCATCTACCTGCAAACTCTCAACATGACCGCCTCCATTAATGCTCCGCTGTATATAGGCGTCGCTTTCTTTTCGCCCGAGGTGGTTCACATTATACTTGGTGACAAGTGGCTGGCCGCTACCGACCTTCTGCAATTGCTCGCTGTGTGGGGTTTCATTCGATCCACGGGTAATCCAGTGGGTGGTTTATTATTGGGCATGGGCCGCGCGGATTTGTCCTTAAAATGGAACATGGCGATGTTGCTATTCATACCTCCAGTACTATGGCAGGCCTCGGAATACGGCTTAATGGGTATAGCTTGGGCGCTACTGGGCATTACCATCGCTATATTTATCCCTGGCTGGTATGTGCTAGTTCGCCCGCTATGCAAAGCGAAATTAGTGGAATATATGGTCGCCGCGTTCCGCCCGTTTTTATTAGCGGTGGTTAGCATTGCGCCTGCCTATGCGCTAGCCGATCAGTTTGACGGAGCCGTCGAGAGGTTGGCAGTAGGGGTAATTGTGGCTGCACCGCTATATTTAGTGATCAGCTACAAGGCCAATCGGGAGTGGTTTATTGCTATGCAGGCACTGATTCGTCGTGCGACATGAAAGCTGGGCCCTGAAACTGAGGACCCTGATATGTTTTTGGTACTGTGAACGGTTGCCCACAGGCAGGGCTGATAGATCAAATCAACGACGTTTAATCAGAATCAACATGCTCTTCAGAGTACCCAGTTTCCCCCAGAGTACTGCCTTTAAGGCGAAGCGAAGGAAATTGAGATATTGATTTCTACGCAGCGCGTCGATTGCTACATTAATACATAAAATTGACGCGGCAATGCGGTCTTTTTCGAAGTCATCTGCATGCTTGTTCAATATCAGGTTTGCGGCCTTCGCATAAGAGGTAGTGCCAGCCGTAATACCGTCTTCGCCAAGCTCAACCTCAACCAGAACTTCATCTAGAAATGCAAAGGGTAAACGTTTCGATAATCTTAGACATAGCTCCCAGTCTTGTAGTCTCGGTATATCAGTGTCAAATTTCCCGACCTCTGTTAAGGCCGCTTTGGTAACAAGTAAGGTTTGACAGCTAATAAAACTGCCTCGCAATAAGGCTGGATGCATGTTTCGGCAGCCCGGAAAAATATTGTAGCTGAGCTTGGGAATGACTATGCTCTTGCCGTCTTTAGTGCGGTTGAAGGCACAAAATGCTACTTCGGAATTGTGTTCCAAACAAGCTTGGATTTGTTTGGCAAGTTTTTCTCTATGCCAAATATCGTCGCTATCCTGGAAAGCCACAAACTTTCCTTTGGCGGCTTCTATGCCAGTGTTGCGTGCAGCGTTCGCACCTTTGTTGACGTCATGGAGTATGTAGCGGAGCCCTGGCAGAGCTAAGTTTTGCAGCAGTCGCTTGGTGTCGTCCCTAGAGCCGTCGTCTACCACTATTATTTCGAGGTCATTAAAAGTCTGCTGATGTACACTTTTAACAGACGCGACAATAGTCGATTCTCGATTGAATGTAGGTATGATGACGCTAACTAATGGGTGCGGCAATATTTTAGCGCTCGCCTTGAATCGAAACGGCTTCGCTTTTGTCTAGCTGGCCCACGGAGTAAGGGGGGAGTTGTGGTTCTGTCGCGAACTTCTCCCAGTACGAATATGCAGCTTTCATAGTGCGCTATATCCTGAATGTTCTGCATGTCCGTTGATCGCTCTGTGAAGACATTAAGTTTTTCAACTCGTTATGTCAACTAAGCGCACAGAGTGAGCGTACAGCTCGCACCAACACATTTCCGCTTATAAACACCAAGTAGACATGACGTATGGATTATTTCCCACGCTCATGCGCTCCGCTAAAGAGTAATAGTGGTTGATGGGGGTAGGTGGATAGCTCTTTACCGCAGTAAAGAGCTTTAAGACAATGATGTATATTTACTGTTTCTGTTTATTGTTAAAATTGGGCTCTGTTCCATAATATTGTTGTCACCCGTATGCAGCGACCAGAATTTGATGTTTATCTAGCTTTGCGTTGTTTTCTCGATACAAAGCTAGATAATTTGATAAATACTTAGGCGCAACTCCTTTCATCTTCAGATCGCGGAGTGGTGGAACCACAAACCACAGAGGAATCCGTATTGCATGAGCATGACGAAGCCTCAGCAAGCTAAAGGGACTTTGCGACAGCTATAGACAGATTAGCAATACCTGTTTCCAAATACGTCTCTGGAATCTCTACCTGAGCAGCGCAAGGCCTCAATTGCTCTCAATTTTCTCTCGGGTTGTTGGCATGTCAATGGTGGTCTGGTGCGCCCAGACGCCGTGATAGTTACCTGCGGCGCGTGCTTGCACAGCGCAGCGAGTCCTCAAAAGCGATACATAGCGCGGGATCGGCGTCCAATGCCTAGGCGCTAGGTGTTCTATAGAATTAGAGCGTCCGACTCTGGAAGCTGACCCGTAGACTGGGGTCGGTGGGTGTGGCCAGGCCTGCTCGAATATAACCAAGCGGCTAGATGCTTCGGGTGTTCCCCGCCAAAGCTCAAGGCCCCACTGTGTTTGACTTCAACTCTAAGGAACAGAACACCGCCGCTTTGCCACACCTGGCACCACCGACCAGAGCACCACCTGGGACAATGTCTCTTTTCGCAGGAAGCGAATCCACAACCCCGAATCAGCAAGGGCGCTACTGAAAAACGCGTGGCACGGACTGTTGCGTACTCTCGTTCAGGAATGAACGGCTATGAATTGCGCGATCACCGGCGGGAACAAATTTTCAGGGCAATAGGCGGGTATTTCGCGAATTTCAGTAGTTCAGTTAACAGAATCAGTGAGGAAATCTACTCACGACAGGCCGTTTATTTGTCCTATACTTTGTGGTGGGAAGTAAGCCAGTGAAATTTGCACAACTTACTTTAGATAACGCGTATTCAAATTTCCAGGTTAAATTTAAAACCGTATCGAATATCCTCGCGGGTTTGCGGTCCATTCAAGGATTCATAGAAAGGCTTGCCGACTTCCAGATCTATATAATTACCTTTTGAAAGTACCGGTATTCGGAGCCCCAGGATTAATTTAGCCTGACTCCCGCCGTACATCTCCGGGTTGGTAACAGACGACGGGTAGGGAAACGGGCCGGGAACCAACAAATCGGTATCCTTGCCATGAATACTGTCTGAGTACTCGTAGATCAGTTTGATCGACGGCTTGACCCAATCTAACTGGTTAAACCTCAGCCAAGTCGCCGCCGAAACTCGATTACCCAAACGGTAATCTCTATCATTTTCTCCTAAACGGATTTTAGCGGCCAGTACCGTCCCCCATACGAATCCATTTCCGATGCCTGAATATCGAATACTTGTGGGGATATCGTAGGTACCTGACCCCAATTGCATTGAATAGGGAAGCTGCTGATCGCCGGGGGCACGGGGAGTATCCCCTTCCTGGTCAATGGAGCCGGTTGGAAAACTTAGGCCCAAGGTTAACTGTAAGTGCTTCTCACTCGACGTTTCCAATTGGTAGGATCCCATGACAGAAACATCGCCTATCCCACTGGAGCGAATAGTGAAATCCGCGTAAGCGGGAACAATGCTGATGTGATCGGTACTTTGCTTGATATAGGGGACGGCTAACCTAACGCTTATTTTTTCGCTGAGTTCGTATCCCAGAACCAGTGCATGAACCTTTTGCGTAATCGTTGTCGGAACCACCGGGAAATTATCTTTGGTGCGCGGCTCTAGCCCAGGCGTAAACAATACCTCGTCATTGGAAAGGTTATCGCTGCCTTTTTTGAAGCCCTCAAAATCCGCTTGCTGAAACCGGTATTGAAAACTCCATTTACTTTTGGTTTCAGGCTCTGTTTTGTTTCTTGTACCACCAGTACCTGGGTCGCCGATATCGGCGCTGAACAATTCCTCCAGACTAAGGTTTAGAAGATCTGCAGGTACGTTTTGACCCCAAGTTGAAGCAGAGAAGGTAGAGAGGAAAAAACATGCCCAGAGTGAGAAAAGGGATGGTCTCAGTTGTTTTCTAATAGTCAATTTCATTGACCGCGCTCCCTGTTGTCTTTTTCCTCGAGGTGACCTACCCATTCATCGAGAACTGATGAAAGTTTTTCCATCTCTAACGGCTTGCTTAAATAACTGTCCATACCAGCTTTTAAGAACTTCTCACGGTCTCCCGTCATAGCATAGGCAGTTAATGCAATGATTGGAACTAAGTGAACAGTGCCTGATTTCTGTTCTAATTCGCGAATCATGGCGGTGGCCGCCACACCATCGACCTCTGGCATCTGTACATCCATTAATATCAAGTCCACGGGAGTCTCGGAAAATAGCTTTACCGCTTCAGCGCCGTTATGGGCAATGATTGGATTACAGCCAAACGTATTTAGTGCCGCACGAATAAAAATCTGGTTAACCTCATTATCCTCGGCGACCAAAATTTGAGCGTTATATTGCCTTGAGTTTGAAAGCTGTTTTTTATCCCGCGATTCATCCAAAATATCTAGGTCACCGGTTTTTTGAGTTTCTTTATATGAAAGCGCCAAAGGCAATTGAAACCAAAAACGAGAGCCTTGGCCTGGCGCGCTAGCAACGCCAATCTCCCCACCCATCAGGTCGATTAATTGTTTTGATATAGCAAGTCCCAAGCCTGTGCCACCGAATCGGCGGGTTGTCGAAGAATCCTCTTGGGAAAAATGTTCAAATATAGTTTGATGGGCATTGTTGGCAATGCCCATTCCGGTATCTTTAACCTCTATGCGTAACATAGTTGTATCTAAACCATCGTTTACCACGGAAACGTCAATGGAAACATAACCCGTCGCAGTGAACTTTACGGCATTGCCGACCAGGTTGATCAGGATTTGTTTTATTCGTCCCTGATCGCCCCTCACTATCTGCGGTACGTCTTTGGCAATGTGGCAGCGTAATCCCAGACTTTTATTTTCGGCGCTTTTTAGTAACAAGTCTTTGGTAGCTTGTACGCACTCGTAGATCGAAAAATCCGTTATATCCAAGGCTAGTTTTCCGGATTCAATCCGTGAAAAATCGAGGATGTTGTTAATGATTGTCATCAGGGAATTGCCTGATAGCTCGATGATTTCACCATACTTCCGCTGTTTAACGGAAAGCTCCGTATTGAGTAACAAAGAGGTCATACCCAGAACGCCATTCATAGGGGTGCGAATTTCGTGGCTCATATTGGCGAGGAATTCAGATTTTGCTTTGGTCGCAGATTCCGCAATAGCTTTTGATACCTGTAATTCTTTAACCATTTTGTCCAGCTTCTGGTCACGACTTTGAACCCGTTCCAGCATGTCATTAAAGCCATCGCTCAGGGAACCCAGTTCGTCATCCCCCGACACCTTAACTCTCTGATCGTAATCCCCATGCGAGGAAACGTTTTTCATTGCATTGGCAAGGTCACCGATAGGCACAATGATGAATCTCACGAAAAGCGCGGCGGTTAAAGAGCTAAAGGCCAGGGAGACGAGAAAAAAAACCCCGAAGATAACAGCCATCCTGAAAAAGCCATCTCGTAGTGGCTGTAAATCGATTTGAATGGCAATAACCCCAAGAACTTCATCGCCCAGGGTGATAGGTCCTCTTACATCGAGAACCTCTCCGAAACTAACGACTGTCTCGGAACCCTCAATAACCAAAGCTAAGGACTGTTCCAGCTTGGTGTGACCTATGACGCCGGGCGAAGAGAGAGCTTCTCGCGGTAATCTCTGGTCAGGGTATGTTGCGTACAGTTCTAGATTAGCGGTGTAAATTTGTGCCGACAAAACATTCGGGTTGGCCGTCAACGCGGAAAGTACCTCGGTCGCAGCGTCTGGGTCTTGAAAGACTAATGCGGCGGCGCTGTTGATTGCCAGAACGCTGATTAGTGATGAATTATGTTGGACCATTGACTCACGTTTTAAAATGGTGTGGCCCAATATAAAGGTGAGAGACCACAAGGTAAGCATGATGGCGCTCATGATCATAGTGACTGTGGTTATTTTTCGTTTTAGAGGTAGAGATTGAATAAATTTAATCATCGATTTTCGCCTCGTCATGGGCGTTATAGATGGTGGCCAGTTTCAATAATTTAGAGCTTATTTGTATTCTTTGCGCTCTGGCAGTAGCCAAATTTATATGAACTTGTACACGAGTGCCCTGGCGTCGAAGCTCTATTATCCCGCCATTTACCACGAATCCCTGCGAATCGCCAACGGTGACGACTGACTCATCTGGGCGCAATTGAACCGATTCGCTATTATTGCTGTCGGCGCCCAGAAATAAGATATGGCACTGTCTGATGTTCGACAAGTCTGCTAGCAAGGTGTAACGCCTTGTCTCACCTGCTGTCTGCTTGGCAGCGATCAATTCCTTTAGAGCGGTTACAACAGGCCCCTCCTGAACAGCGCAGTAAGTTATCGCGGCAGTTTCAGTTTGGCCAACTGTGGCCCTGGGTTCCCAGATTATAAATTGGGCGAAGCTGTAAAGGAATGCTGCCTTGATCTCGTGCTCTTCGTAACTGCGAGAACTTGCTCCGGGGATCGCGATCAACAGACCAAGCAAGATCTTGAACATCATGCCTGAAGCATTTACGAAACCTAGAGTTTTGGCGCGTTGGATACTAACCACAATAAAGCCCATGGCTCCTATTTAGAAAAGGCCAGTATTTACTCAAACCGAAGGTAAGTCAAAATAGTAATAGCCGCTTTGACAGGGAAGTGTCTGGTTGTTTATAAGTGTTTCCCGGAACCTCTGCTGGCAATGTCGGCAAGCGTGAAGACGCTGCGGATCCTATTTAGCAATTTTATGTCCACATTTTGAAACGAGCGTAGGGCTGCTGACCTCTCTCAAGTCATTATCTGCGAGTGTGAACTGCCAATCGAGGTAAAGCATCCGGTTTAGCTTGGAAGCGTCTTGTGGTGCGCCATATATTTCCCGTTGTAGTTCGAGCGGGAAGTCGGGCATGAGGTTGCGAAGGAACTCGGGCTGGAAAATATCGCCCGCCGGGTACTGATGTAGAAAGTTATAGGTTTGTAACCTGTCCGGCAGCGGCGTATTGGCTTGTGCAATATAGCTACGTGATTTATCAGCGAGGGGAACCCAGGAGGCCGTGTGTCCGATTAAAGGCTCCAGCAGACCTGCTCTAATCCAGCTCGGTACAGTTTGATAACGCTCAAAAACACGCTGTTGGGCATAGCGCCCATTGCCAGCGAAAATCTCATCGCCGCCATCGCCGCCCAATAGTAATTTGACGCCGTCACTGGCTGCCATTTTGGCGCAAAAATAGGCGGGTAGGGCGGAACTGTTGCCGAATGGTTCGTCGTAAGAGGTTGCAATGAGGGGCAGGGCACAGACAACGTCTTCCGGAGTCACATAATATTCATGTAAACGCACTCCAAAATGTTTAGCGGTTATACGCGCATACTCCATTTCGTCGTAACCGTCTGCTGCAAAGCCAATGAGGTGGGCATCGCGGGGTTATCGCTCATATCTGCCAGCATGCCTGTACGGTAGAGCTATCCAGGCCACCGCTTAAGAAAGCCCCCACTTTCCCCTTTGCTGGGATACTGGAAGCTACGGCATTGTGTAGTTGAGATTTAAGTTCCAAATGTAGTTCTTCGGCACCGGTTTTGTTCGATTCGAGCAAAGTCGGTTGCCAGTACCTATGGACGTCTATTTGACCTTGATTCAGCGAGGCGATATTGCCAGCCTGAAGTTTGTGTACGCCTTCGAATACGGATGTTGGGCTGGGTACCCTATGGAAATAAACGTAGTAGAAGCGGCTGGTGTAACACGGTGTTCACTGACTGCGGCTACTATGAGTCTATGACGGAATAAATTGATGACAGAGGGTGTGCATGTGCGCTGTTCTTTACCGCGCTGGGACATCTGCACCGGCTACCAGACCTGGACCTGCCTGCAATCAATGAGTAAGGTGCCAACTGGCCCTGATATGCATGGGGAGATGACGCGGTGACTGACTTTTTGCACCAGCAAAGAAAAGGTGCGGCCACTGCGACAGTGACCGCCTGGGTGGAGGGCCTACTCGACGGCCGAGTCTGAGCTCAGTCTTATCGAATTACTTTTCAGCGGGTTCTTTTTTCGCAAGGCTGAGCGCAAGAGCCTGCGCATAGATTACAACTGCGGTCTGACCCAAAGTAACGCCTTCTATTTTCTCGGGCTCGACGTCGGCAATGATGTGCAGCATACCGCGCGAATCCTTGATTGTGGCGGTACCGAGTTCGCGGTTCAGACCCTCGATAGTAACCACGGCTCGGACCATGCGAGCATCCATGACCGTCGGTTGCGCACCATCTTCTGATACGGCAGCGTCTTCAAGCACGACCCAGGGCTCAGCCAGTTCCTCTTTGGTGGGGGTACGAATCTCTGCCTCCAACGCTTCCATATAGGTTACGACCAATCGATCGCCTACGCTGACGTCTTCGAGCTTAACTATCTGTTCCTGCGCATGGATTGTAACAATATTGCCGTTTGGACCCTCCAAACTTACTTCCCGGGTTTCGAGATTCACTGCGGTTACGATAGCTTCCATTTCCATAACACTGGCGCGGCCATTAGTTTCGACTTCCTCATGATGGGCAGCCTGCGCAAGTATGGGGAGGCTTGCCGCTAACAAGGCAATCAGACCGTTACGGATGATGGGGGAGAGGGCATTTTCCAACAATTTCATGTATGTACTCCTTTCACAGTTTACTGGGCATCGTTTGTTGTAGTTCACAGATGCAATGAATCGTTAACATACCCTCCAGACTCGGTCCGATGCAACTCCAATAAAGCGGTTTTTTTCAATTTTTATGCGCGCGAAAGACATTGAACTTTGAGTTGCTGGCAATTTTCTCAACGCGAGCAAATGTATGCGCCAGTTCATCGCCGTAGTTCAGGTGTCGATTGCCTACAAGACATAGGCGCCCATCGGGGGAGAGCCGCTGGACACATTGCTGAAGCAAGTGCGGCCCCAGTAAGGCATCCACAGTGTGGTCGAGGTGAAATGGGGGGTTGCATAGAATGAGCTCTGCGAGCTCGCGACGCCTTACCGGGACGGAACGACCCAGGTAGCATTCGCCCCCGTGGACTTCACTGCGCGATTGGCGTCCCTCGCCCGAGCGCGGTCCGGCCCAAACCGAGGGTCAATCTCACGCGGTTCCATGGCGTCCTCGGTCCGAACCATCGCTGGCGAGGGTTGGTCACGCCAGCCAAACGCGGCAAAGGTGCGGCTATCTCTAATGCGGAAGTCGGCATATCCGCCGAGCGTAAGGACGCTACTGAAAAACGCGTGGCAAGGACTGTTGCGTACTCTCGTTCAGGAATGAATGGATATGAATTGCGCGATCACCGGCGCGAACAAATTTTCAGGGCAATAGGCGGGTATTTCGCGAATTTCTCTAGCTCAGTTAACATAATCAATGAGGAAATCTGCTCACGACAGGCCGTTTATTTGTCCTATACTTTAACGTACTGTTTTTGTTGAAAAATTATGTCGCCTCAGCCGAAATAACGAAGCGCATTGGCATCGCGGCAGGATTTTTCTGTCAAGAGATTATACAGATTGGCTGTCGCGGACTGCTCGCGACATCGCGTGAGCAATGCAACCGATTGTGTTTATTCTATATTGCTGGTTTGGCGCAGTTTTTGCGGTCGAAACAGGTGGAAGGTTAATAGCACCGGAAGGGCGTTTATCCTTCCTATACTCAGCGCTGCGGAAGTCTTCGCTAATCTCTGACCGATGGTATTGATTGCCGTTGTTACGGTGACGAGTGCATCAATCATTGTTCGGCGTAGTATTCACTGAAAATGACGCTACCCCGGTCAGCCGACAACATCGTAAGAAGGGCGTGCATTGAGCGATTCCACACCAAACCCTGCTTTCTCTTTGAAGTCGTCAATGACTTGCTGAAGCTCTTGCAAGGATACGTAATCATGAATGTTATCTACACCCGCCGGACAGCGCTCATTCGCTATTTCTAGCACCTCATCCGGGCCATTCTCCCGACTGGCAACGACGACCTGATTCGCTTTTTCCAGGCGGTCCTTTTCGTAGGCTTGCAAACCGCTCACCGGATCCTCATGAGTCGCCAGGGCGTATGCCAGCGCGCGACCATCAAGAATGGCTTGAACTGCACCATTTGAGCTAACAGGAATCAGGGGGTGTGCCGCGTCACCTAACAAGGTCACTGGACCAAAAGTCCACTGGGACAGGGGATCTCTGTCGTAAACTGGAAACTCAAAAATTTCTTGGGTCGCCTCCATAATTTCCGGGACATCAATCCAGTCGAACATCCAGTTTTTATACAGAGGCTTGAGCTTCTGTTGCTCCGATAGGTTAACCCAGTCTTCAGGGGGAGCCTGGTCAGCGTCGATAGGCAGTACACCAATCCAATTGATCAAACTCTTTTCTTCACCCTGAGATTGCAGTTCGCTGGACAACGGGTAAGACACCAGGCGAAGACGCTTATCGCCAATGATAACCATGGTCCTGCCATCAAGATATTGGGGCGCTTCCACCGCCGCACGGTAAACCACGATCCCCGAGTAAACCGGCTTGCCCTCGTTGGGATAGAGCTTTTTGCGCGTTGCCGAGTGCAGTCCATCCGCTCCAATCAGAACATCACATTCAACGTCGAAGCTACCTCCGGCTTCCCGACGCCTGAAAGTTACTGTGACCTTACCAGTGTCATGCTCGAGAAAGTCATCCAGCGCAGCGTCTGCAATAACCCTGTCTTCGCCTGCTCGCGCCTTGAATACGCGCAGTAACATGGATTGTAAGTCGCCTCGGTGCATAGACCACTGCGGCCACTTATAGCCTGCATGTAAGCCACAAGGCTGACCAATAACCAGTTTGCCTTCGCAGTTGTAGTAGTTCATCGCCGTGGTACGGATAGCGAACTTATCGATTTCATCCTCGAGCCCCAGCGCGATAAATTCTCTAGCCGCATGGGGCAGGATGTTCAGCCCAACTCCCAACGGCAAAATTTCTGCCGTCGCCTCGTAGACAACAACGTCAATGCCTACCTTTTGCAAACTAAGTGCCGCAGTCAGACCTCCGATGCCTGCCCCGGCGATAATAACTTTCATTGCCAACTCCTCATGTCTTCTTACTTGCCCTCTACGGTCAATTTTGGATATGGCTGCTTATTTCGACGAGAGGGTCTGCGCGCTCGAAAAGCCCATCGAGAGGGAAATGGGCGAAGCAGACGCCGGTCAGTTCCTGACCTTGTTACGAAAGTACGAATCTTTGTTCGCTCGCTTGCCCACTCCAGAATAAAGTTATCGCCCTTCAGCCATTGGTTCATTTTCCTGGCGAGCTATGTCTTTCATGTCCATATACACCTGTGCCCGCTTCACCTTACCCGCATCGTTAAATTCCACAATGGCAACATTGGGC
Organism: Cryomorphaceae bacterium; assembly: GCA_047612385.1. Classification (GTDB taxonomy): domain Bacteria; phylum Pseudomonadota; class Gammaproteobacteria; order Pseudomonadales; family Halieaceae; genus JBALVT01. The sequence goes on from JBLGAR010000038.1 coordinate 29,606, forward strand.
ATGGTCACAGTCCGCCCTGTAGCTTTGTAGACACCACGGGTATCGAGTTGCACCGACGCGCGACTGCCCTGCACTATCAAGCCGACAATTTCCATTCTCATCTCGGTGTAGCGGCCCTGGAGAGCCTCGTATAATTTGCGGATCTCCGCCTTGCCATGGGCGTTTCCCATAGGTGTAAGACGCGTTGCATCCTCCGCCCAGTTAGTCATCCAGCGGTCGAGGCCCGCCGGACTCATGTTTTCGTTAAAAGAGGCGAAGAACGCGGACGCTCGCTTCGCGGTTAGCTGCTCTGCCGAATCCTCGGCTAACGCAGTATTGCCCACCATGAACGCCGACAACGCGGCAATAATACAAACTATGGATTGTAGAGCTTTGATGATTGACTTCATTCTAAGGTTCTCTAATGGTTGATGGTGATGGGCTCGGTCTGCACGCCGGCTTGATTACTCCTCGGCATTACGCATGTAGGCCGGTTTTATCCAGATACCCTCTTCAAACAGGCGTTCCGTCGCCGCTCGGACAACTTTATCGTTCTCCGCGTGTTTCAGCGGCGGCTGATCCAGACACCGGTTCTTCTCATACATGGGCTTGTCGTAGATGATCCGATATTGTTCGGTGCGTAAATCCCGCAGCCAGTTGCCCCAGAGCGACCGAGCCCGATACTGACGCTGTGCTTCGATATCGATGATGCCACCTGCGTAGGAAGCGGTCCCGCCTGAATGGTGCTTGGATATCACTCGGCCCTGATAATCGACAATCATCGATTCCCCTCCGGTCACGTCTATCGGTTCAGTGGATTCCGGTGTCAAGTAGTACCCGGCAGGGTTGGGTGCCACGACGTACATCGTGTTGTCGAGTGCCCTCGCCCGGTTCTGCACATCCCACAAGCCGTTGCCCACATAGGGCTCGGGATAACTGGGTCGATAGATAATCTCCGCCCCATTCATGGCGAGGCCACGGGCCGTTTCTGGATAACTTCCCTCCATACACACTATCGTTCCAATGCGGCCGATCTCGGTGTCGACTACCGGGAAAAAAGCATCCAGGGTTTCTCCATAAAGTTCGATCCAGCGGTCCCACACATCGTGGGGCACGGTGGAGTGCTCCCGCGCAAAAACCTGCAGTTTGTAATGGATGTGAATCACCTCGCCATCGGGATTCAGAACAAAAGCACAGTTGAAGAACCTGCCCGGAAATTCCGGGTGTTTGGCTTTGGCCTGCCCAATAATGTAGACATCCAATTCTTTCGCCAGCACCCCCAGCGCCTCGGTTTCCCTACCCGGAATGTCTATCGCCATGTTCTCGACGTAGTCACCGTGGTCCCAATCGAAGATCTCATCCGTAAAGCCCTGCAGAGCACCTTCCGGCAAGGTCAGAAGTCTCACTGGAAGATCGATATTGGTCAACCAGTAGGCGGCATGGGCCAGCTCAGATATGTGATCAATATTCACTTGAATATCTTCACGTTTCCGAGCGCCGCGCATCATGCTCTGCAGTGCCAAGGCCATGTATTGTTCAATAGGTTTATGCTGTGCCATAAGATATCTTCCTCAAATTTTTAATAAGTGTATTTACAGTGCTTAGCTCGCCGGCATTCTGGATCACGGGCGGCGCGAGTGATTATTGATCAGGAAGGTAATGGTCGGCGCCTCTCCCTCTCGTCCTTCCATAACTTTGTGTGTTGTCCAGTCCGCCGGGATCATCGTAGGCCAGTTCGCCAATCCAAGAACGATGTCCGGTTTCTGGTCGGCGTTTACGTCGGCGACATCGATGCTGACCCAGACTGCGAAGTTCTCTGTAGGCATTGATTGCGGACTGAATTTGAACCGACCCTGATTTTCCAGGTAGACAAAGGTTTCGGGTTCGTCGAAGCTCCATTCAGCCCAGGTTGCAATCACAGCAGCATCCTGGTCACCGTCGCCATCGAAGTCTTCTATCGCTGCCCGGATGGCACCGTGCATCGGATAAAAGTAAGATTCGGTGAATGTCACGTCGCCGTTGTTCTTGTAGATCCTTAGTCCGTGGTACGGCTTCGGTTTGATACCGCCCGAAGTATTGTCGCCATTGACGGCGATGATGTCGGTTAGACCATCACCGTCCATGTCGGCTGCATAGACCATATTGAAGCCCCATGACGGCCTGTACTGACTTAGCACACTTTGCTCGAATTTCCGCTCACCCTTATTCAAAAAAAGTGTTATCTGCTGTGCACCCTGCGCTGTCAATGTTACAAGATCCGGTTTGCCGTCGTCATTGAAGTCACCTATCGCCGAGCTGATCATACCGACCTGATTTACCAGGGCGGTCTCCTCCAAAGCCCCTTCCAGTGTGCCTATCGGTATCTCGGCGGGCGCCTGTTCCCATAGCGAGGGGTATTCCGGGGTCTGCCACAGAAGTGAAAACTTTCCGCCGAAGTTAGAGAAAATTCCATCGCCGTATGTATTGATTGCGATATCTCCCCTGCCATCTCCGTCCATATCTTGAGTCTGGTGCATTGACACTCGGTGAAGGCCCTTAACCAGCATGCGACTTCGAGTAGCACCTTCATGGAGGCCGGTCACGTCGATGATCGAGCCACTCGGTTGCCCCCCCATCGGATGCTTGCCATGGGTACTCACGCGAACGCCGGTTTCCGTGAGCTCCAGCTCGATGGGATCCGTGTGCAATTCCATGCGTCCCACACGCTTTCCCGTTCCCAGATCGAGAACGAGCAGATCATCGGTCTCTTCGAACCCTGGTCGACCACCAACCTTCCAGTCCTCCATTACCGAGCGGCCGACGTACAGTAGCCTGCGCACCTCATCGACAAGTGTCGTGAATACCAAGCCGTTGGGCTCTATATCCAGGTCCGCTGCTTTCGGGGTGAAGCCTTCAAGTACTGGATGTTTCGGCCTCTGGATGTACATGTCTGCCATCGGCGATGCGTTGGAAACATAGTAATCTCTGATGTTCTGCCAGTCCTCGACGCTAATTATGGGACTTTCGAGAACGAACTCCTTGTATCCCCAGACAACGTGCTCCACACCGTCGTCATCTACTAGTTTGGTGAAAAAACGGTAATCCGTCCCCGCGGCAGTGGAATCGCTCGCGGCATCTGGATCAGTGGGTGCGAGGGTGAAATCCGATAGCTCATCGCCCTTGAAACCGAGGTACATTCCCATCCCCGCGAGAGCGAGCGGCCAATTTTCCTTTGATAGGTCATGCGGATTGGGCGGGAGGTGGCAGCGGATGCAATGTCTGTCGACCAGTTTTCTGGCCGAACTTGCATGCGGTAATTTCGCTGATGCTGACTCCGCAGGCTTAACGGATTCAAAGGGTGGTATCGCTGGGTCCGGATCTGGACTACATGCAACAATGCTACTGAAGATGAGAGCGGCGTGTAGGGTCTTTCTGATCATGGCTGGCAAATGTATCCCATCTAGGTAAACGTTGTCTCACGCTGCAGTTGATATTACGGAAGTACCCTGACATGAAACAACTACCCAACCGGGTAGCTGGGTGACTCTAGCAATGGGCCAGCGAGTATGATCTGGTAAACACGCCCAGCCGCACTATGGAAAGGACGAGCACCGCCCCCCGGTACTCGGTGAAGGCCGATTTTCTCAGCTGCATATCAGCCCTGGAAAGGTTAGAATTCCGGCTGCCCCATAAAACTGAGGTGATCGGCATGACCCCCGTTTCAATTTGTAGCAAGGCACCGCTCGCGCTGGCAGTTTCCGCGATTCACCGTTGCCGTACGGTATGTGAGCTACAGAAAACTTTCCTGGATGTCGCCCCAAATTTCGTCGATGCTGACGCTTGGGGCATGTATGTCTTCGATGTCGAAGGACAGAGTCAGGGTGCGTTCTCGGGACACGCCGATCAGGGCTTCTTGCGCGAGTACGAACGCTGGCGCGAACACGACCCCCTGCTGAAGAGCGTGATCGAGCACAGAACTTTTACTCATTCGCTCGGCGAGTTTGCTCGCCGCGAGTGGCTGCGTGAGCCTCTACACAGGTTTCTTTCCCAGTGGGGGCTGGACTACTCGATAGAGGCGCCCTTGATTGTGGACGGCGAGGTGCGTGGCACGCTTAATTTCGCTCTCGGCGGGCGCGAGTACTTTGGCAATGCAGCGCTTGATATGGCGCGCTTTCTATGTGGTGAGACCGACGTCGCTTTCACCCGCATCATCGAGCGCGAGGAGCTTTCCGCCGCCTTGCAGGCACGCGACCGCGATCTACCGCCGATGGGGAAACGCGCAAGAGAAGTGCTGGAACTTGCGTTGAGAGGACTGAACAATCGCGTGATTGCCTCGCGCCTCGCTATCAGCGAGAACACTGTTCGCCATCACATCAAAAGGCTCTACACAAGCCTCGATGTGCACAACCGCGCTGAATTGGTCAACCGCGTGCGCGGCGGTCCGCCCATACAGTGATAGTCGTCCTCTGGTTGAAGCTCTCAGCACGACTAAAAAACACACTTTCAGACCCGCAACACCTTCATCGGATACAATGAGCCTAGCGCGCCCGGACTTTCGCCAGCCTGCTTGCCAGGCACAGGTATCAGCCTCCCCGTTAGCGGTTTTCTCAAGTGTGTTGAGAGGGTCGCTACGTCAGTGAGGATTCGGCGTAGCTGGGATAAATCCGTATCCCCCGGTATCGCAACAGCGTCAAGACCGGTGCCGCAGACCGCTGAACAAAAAAGTAAATCGTTAAGTCCGTAATAGTCGTAGGCTCGCGATGCGAGCACTTTGTCTTCCAGAGGAGGCAGGAATAGTCCACGGTATCCCGTCGAAGCCACATCAACTGCCCTGATCGCCTTTGTCAACGCCCGGCAAGCGGCCAGAGTCCCGGCGGTACCAAACGGTGCACCAATGAGGGCTTCGACGGCAGCGCCGATGCTGACTTCACCCCACAATGCGGGTGTGGTATCAATGCCGCTGTAATGCCATCCTGTTTGCTCCACCACGTCGCGCGCGGCACGTTCGACAGGGCGAAGTTCACGCGTATAGGCGTCCCTAAGCACCGGAACTACCTTTCGAATGTCGCTCAGCCGAAATAATGAAGCGCATTGGCATCGCGGCAGGGTTTTTCTGTCAAGAGATT
>JBLGAR010000039.1:0-34683 GCA_047612385.1 Cryomorphaceae bacterium
TGGATGTTAACACTTGCAAACGGTCGCTAATTAAGTCAAGCAAAGCGATATGGAAACGGCCATTGAGCTGGTGAACCATCACCACATTTCGCCCATCTTGTGCCACTCGCGCTCTGGCGTTGTAGGGACCTTCATAAGTGAGCCTACTGGTTTGTCCTGAAGCGAGCTCATAGCGATATATTTGCGGCCGCCCACCTCTATCGGATGTAAACAAAAGAGACTTCCCATCTGGCATCCAGGCAGGCTCTGTATCAATCGCATAATGCCTTGTCACCCGTTTTAACGCCTTGGTGGCAAGGTCCATCAAATAAATATCCGGGCTGCCGTCTTTGGAAAGAACCATGGCCATGGACTTGCCATCGGGCGACCACGCCGGTGCTCCATTTAAACCCTTGAAATTAGTCAGTTGCTCTCGCGCGCCCGTCGCTAAATCCTGGCGATAGATGGCGGGCCGGTTCGATTCAAAAGACACATAGGCAATATGTTTGCCATCGGGTGCCCAAGCGGGCGCTAAAACCGGCTCTCTGGATTCAAGCAATACAATGGGACGGGCGCCATCGGAATCTGCCAAAGTCAGTCGATAGTAGTCTTTGCCACCGGGAACACGCGTTACCGCCACATACAGCAACCGTGTAGCGAAGGCTCCGCGAATACCTGTGAGCTCCTCGTAAACTTTGTCACTCACCCGGTGAGCCAGCATCCTGGCCTCATTCACCGAGCCCTCCTCTACTCCGGAATACACCGCACTTTGTCGCAGAACGTCGTAGAGCTCGTATTCAATACGCATGGTATCGGTGACGGTGACTCTGCCAATCAACAAATACTCGGTGTCGATAGCCCTCCAGTCTCGGTAGAAGACTTCACTTTTAGTGCTCGGCAGGCCGAGCATATCCCGTCTGTCTACCGGTGCAAATTGTCCTGAGCGCTGTAAATCGCTCTGTACCACCTGAGCGATATCCTCGGGCACCGCACCACTGCCCCGGATCGCAAATGGCACTACGGCGATGGCGGTGGGATCATCTACACCCGCTGTTATCTCGATCAGGAGCTCTGCTTTAGCCGCCAGAGAAACCAACAACAACAGGGCATTGAACGCTGCAAATACATAAACTTTCATCAGTACCGTAAATCCTCTGGTCTAAACAACATTTGGAATCGCCTGAACGATTTCTCAAACTCCCGGGCCGGGAGGTTTTGTAATTCGGGAAAGCGCCCGGCCTTTTCAACCGCATTCACTGCCGATCGATCAAACGCTGCGCTGCCACTACCTTCAATCACCGTGACACTCACCACCTCGCCAGTGGGTATCAACTGCAGGGCCAACAACACTTCCATACCATTGCGGGCACTGGGTGGGCGGCTCCAATATCCGGCGACGGTACGCTGAATCAGGGAAGAAAAACTGGCCGCCAGTTCTCCCGCCGTTGCAGTCGCCTCTTCTTCGAGCTGCTGCTCTTCAACAGCCATGGCCTGGGCCAATTCTCGTTGCGCCAAGGCCTCTAACTCTGCCGGGGTCATCCTCGGTTCAGGCTCTGGCTTAACCACCGGTTTCGGTTTGGGCTTTACAGCCGGCTTTATTTTCACAACGGGCTTTGGCTTCGGTTTAGGCTTTACGACCGGCTTTGGTTTCGCCACAGTTTTTGGCGCGGGCTTGGACACCTTCTTTTTAGGCTTCAGTTCGCTGACATCCACTAATCTGGCGTTGATCACCTTGGGTGCGGGCTTTACCTTTACAACCGACGTTTCCTGGCTCTCCCAGTTTACGGTCATTGCACCTATCACCAACGCATGCAATGCCAGAGTTGCCAGCATAGGCCGCACAATAACTCGCGGAGCCACTGGCCTTGCGTAAATAGACGCTCCCATTAAGGGCTCTCTGTAACGAGGCCTACACTGGGTGCTCCAGCCTCCTGTAAGGCCGACATCAGCGTAACGACTTCACCGTAGGCCACTGCTTTGTCGCCCCATACCAGTACTGGCTTCTTGGGGTTACGTCGCAACACCACGGAGACTCGCTGTTTGATAGTAGCCAGTGACAAAGCCAAATCCTCTCCGCTGCCCAAATTTAGAAATAATTCGCCACTGCTTTTAATAGACACAATCAACGGTTCGCTGTCCTGATTTTCCACAGGATCCGAACTGGCTTCTGGCAATTCTACTTTGACCCCCTGCATGAGCATGGGAGCCGTGACCATAAAAATAATCAATAACACCAACATCACATCGATGTAGGGAACTACGTTAATTTCTACGATAGGACGATGTTTTTTATTTCTGGCCACGGCTTTTGCTTAACCTGCCTTCTTTTCGCGAGATTTCTGCGCATAGGCCTGTCGCGACAAAATGCTAGAGAATTCATCTACAAAAGTGTCATAGCGGTTGCCAAAGACATCCACCTTCGCGGCAAAGCGGTTGTACGCCAGTACCGCTGGAATGGCTGCAAACAATCCCATTGCAGTGGCGATCAGGGCCTCGGATATTCCCGGTGCAACGGTCGCCAAAGTCGCCTGGGTGGAATTCGCGAGCCCACGGAAGGAGTGCATAATTCCCCAGACAGTGCCGAACAAGCCTATATAGGGACTCGTAGAGCCCACTGAGGCGAGAAACGGTAAATGTCGCTCAAGGCGCTCTTCTTCACGCAACAAGGCGACTCTCATCGCGCGGCGCGAACCTTCTAAAATTGCTTCAGAGTCCATGCCTGATTGCTGGGCCAGGCGCGAAAACTCCTTAAAACCAGCCCGAAAAACACTCTCCATCCCGTCTATCACGTTACCTTCTGCGGCCGACTCGTTGCCTTCACGATACAACTGAGCCAAATCTATTCCGGACCAAAATCGCTCCTCGAACGTGTACATTTCATCAAGCGACTTGCGGAAATACAAAAACCGCTGCGCGATCATATACCACGATGCCATCGACGCGAGCAGCAGCACCAACATCACTAGCTGCACCGTGATACTGGCATGCAGTATCAGATCAATAAGACTTAGCTGTTCTTCCAATTGAGTTCCCCCCTAAAGGAACAAACGTTGAGATAGTTCTGGCTAATGCTGGGTCCGCAGACGGGCCAACATTTCTTTTGGTATACGACGTGGTTTCAGACTCGATCTATCCACGCAGGCAATTTTTATCTCCCCTTCGGCCAGGACCTCTGAGCCTCTGTCAACAGACTGAAAGAAAGTCATCGAAGCGCCACCTATTTGCATGATTCTGGCCGTGGTAAGCAATCCATCATCTAATTTTGCGCTCCGCCGGTATTGTACGGCCACATCTGTCACAACAAACATAAGGTTTTCGGTAAAAATAAAGTTTTTCCCAAACCCCAGTGAGCGCATGTATTCCGTGCGACAGCGCTCCATAAACTTTAAATAATTGACGTAATAAACGATACCACCGGCATCAGTGTCTTCTATATAGACGCGCAGTCCGAAGGAAAATTCCCCTGCGGTCACGAGATAGCCGCTCCATCATCAGAGTCGGGCTGGTCAAGTGCCTGCTCCGGTTGGGGAAAATTTGGACTCGGTAAGCCAAAGTGCAGGTAGGCGTTGCGCGTTACCATCCGACCTCGGGGCGTGCGAAGCATGAAGCCCTGCTGTATTAGATAGGGCTCCAGAACATCCTCAATGGTACCTCTTTCTTCAGAAATAGCAGCCGCTAGGCTTTCCACTCCCACAGGACCACCATCAAATTTTTCGATCATGGCTAACAATAATCGGCGGTCCAGGTGATCGAAGCCCTGTTGGTCAACGCTGAGCATATCTAGAGCTCTATCGGCCACAGCGGACGATATATGCCCGTCTGCCTTAACCTGGGCATAGTCGCGTACTCGTCGCAGCAGGCGATTGGCGATACGAGGCGTTCCTCTGGCTCGTCGGGCAATTTCCATGGCACCGGCTGGATCGATACCTATTTCTAGTATCTGAGCGGAGCGCGCAACGATATGCGCCAAATCATCAGCGTTATAGAACTCTAATCGCTGCACAATACCAAAACGGTCTCGCAGCGGAGAGGTCAACAGCCCTGCCCTGGTGGTTGCGCCAACCAGTGTAAAAGGAGGCAGATCGAGCTTAATAGATCTTGCAGCGGGCCCCTCTCCTATCATGATGTCCAACTGATAGTCTTCCAGCGCCGGATACAGTATCTCTTCGACAAACGGGCTCAACCTGTGTATCTCATCTATAAAAAGCACGTCACCGGGTTCGAGATTCGTCATCAAGGCGGCAATATCACCGGCCTTCTCCAGCACCGGGCCCGAAGTTGTTTTCAGGGAGACGCCCATTTCATTGGCGATAATGCTCGCCAGCGTCGTTTTACCCAAGCCTGGCGGACCGAAGATCAGAGTATGGTCAAGCGGTTCCTCGCGCCTGCGGGCCGCCTCCATAAATATCGACATCTGATCTTTTACAAGCTGCTGCCCCACGTACTCGTCCAGAGTTTTAGGACGGATAGCGCGATCCATCACATCTTCGGGCTTGCTCCGTACCTCTGGAGCTATCAGGCGGTCGGTCTCAATCATCTATTCTTGCCTCAATTAGCGTCATCAACTCAACCACGTACCGTGGCCTTCAGCGCGCGCCTTATCAGCTCCTTGGAATCCTCAATACTGTCATCGTTGACAGCACTCACCATGCGGCCTGCTTCCTGCGGCTTATAACCCAATGCAATCAGCGCGCCCTCGGCATCGGCAACAATGTCTGCCGGAGGTGGGCTCAGTAGATCATCGGGACCGCCAAGCGCCGTATCATCGACTTTGGCCAGCCAATCCTTGAGCTTGTCGCGCATTTCAATCAGCAGGCGCTCCGCGGTTTTTTTACCAACTCCCGGCAACGCTACCAAAGAGGAAACATCGTCGCGCTGGACACAGCGTACAAAGCTGGCCGAATCCATCCCAGATAAAATCGTCAGCGCCAATTTCGGCCCCACGCCATTCACTTTGATCAACTGACGGAACAAAGTGCGGTCGGATTCATCGACAAATCCATAGAGCAATTGCGCATCTTCGCGCACGACAAAATGGGTGAGCACAGTCACAGGCTCGCCCAGTGCTGGCAGGCGAAACAGTGTGGTCATGGGAACTTGGATCTCATAGCCGATACCACCGACTTCCACCAAAATCTCCGGAGGTTGTTTGTGAATGAGCGTACCGCAAATTCTACCTATCATTAAACGCTCGTCCTGTTAGCGTAAACGGCGGCGACGGATGGACTTCGCCCCGGCCATATTGATCATACTTTGTTGGGTGTGAGCATGACACAGCGCGGCGGCCAAAGCGTCTGCTGCATCCTCCTGGGGTTCAGCGGAAAGCTTTAACAAAACTTTGACCATGTGCTGCACTTGAGACTTACTCGCCGCTCCCGTACCCACCACCGACTGCTTGATCTGGCGGGCGGAGTATTCGGCCACCTCCATATCCCTGGACACACAGGCCACAATAGCCGCACCTCTGGCCTGACCCAGCTTTAAAGCAGAACCGGCATTCTTCGCCATAAACACCTGCTCGATGGAAAGCTCCTGTGGGCTGTGCAGCTCCACCAGTTCAGAAACACTGTCGTAAATTACTTTGAGCCTTTCCGGAAGCGCAGCCGCGGGGAGACGAATAACGCCACTGGTGACATATTCGCTGCGGCCAGACACATAATTAATAATGCCGAAACCTGTTTTGACCGAGCCGGGGTCAATCCCCAATATGAGCGACATAGTACAACCAGTCGGGTGCTTAAGCGGGTTATTATGGACGACCAAGACCGTCGGCGGCAAACAAACTACCAATTACATTCCGGCGAGCACATCCTCGGGGATATCAACATTGGTATAAACGTTCTGTACGTCGTCCAAATCTTCCAGGGCGTCGACCATCCCCATGATTTTTTCAGCACCCTCTGCATCGACGGGCACTGTGATAGAGGCGATCATCGTGACTTCCGCGTCTGCCGGCTCCAAACCAGCCTCTTCTAACGCAAATTTTACAGCGGCCAACTCTTCCCAAGCCGTAGTAACTTCTAAAGAACCGTCATCGTAACCTTCAACATCTTCTGCGCCGGCTTCCAGTGCCGCTTCCATCACCGCGTCTTCATCGGCGCCCGGGGCAAAACTAATCTGCCCTTTGCGGGCAAATAGGTAGGCGACTGAACCGTCGGTTCCCAAGTTGCCCGCACGTTTGGTGAAAGCGTGGCGAACCTCTGCCACCGTACGATTGCGATTGTTGGTCATCACCTCTACCAGAACAGCTATGCCACCGGGGGCATAACCCTCGTAAGTGAGCTCTTCCATGTCGTCGTCTTCGTTGGTGCCCGCTCCGCGAGCAACAGCCCTGTCGATAGTATCTCGGGTCATATTGGAACCCAGGGCCTTATCGATTCCGGCGCGCAGGCGAGGATTATCTTCCGGCAGCGGACCACCTTGCTTGGCGGCCACGACCAACTCGCGAATGAGTTTGGTAAATATCTTGCCACGCTTGGAATCCTGAGCCGCCTTGCGGTGCTTGATATTGGCCCATTTACTATGACCCGCCATAAAACTCTCCCGTTTTTAACGTCATGTTATCAGCCGCAGCGGCTAAATAACTTTATTTACGACTCCGCTGACCCCGGTGCCTGGCGCAGGCGTATGTTCAGCTCGCTAAGTTGCTTCGCATCCACATCGCCCGGCGCGTTTGTCATCACACAGGCCGCGCTCTGGGTCTTGGGGAAAGCAATCACATCTCTAATGGATGCAGTCCCAGTCATCAACATCACCAGGCGATCTAAACCAAAGGCCAAACCACCATGGGGTGGAGCACCGTATTGCAGAGCGTTGAGCAGGAAGCCAAACTTCTCTTCGGCTTCTTCCGCACCGATACCCAAAATAGTAAATACCGTCTCTTGCATCTGGCGATCGTGGATACGAATACTGCCACCACCGAGTTCGGTCCCATTGAGCACCATATCGTAAGCGCGCGACAATGCAGTACCGGGATTTGCAGATAACTCTTCAGGCGAACATGCAGGTGCGGTAAACGGGTGATGCAGTGCCGTCCAATTGCCATCACTGGTTTTTTCAAACATGGGGAAGTCCACCACCCAAAGAGGTGCCCAACCTTCAGCCACTAAGCCTTGATCTTCTCCTACCTTTACCCGCAGGGCCCCCAGAGATTCATTAACCACCTGGGTTTTATCCGCACCAAAGAAAATAATATCGCCATTGACTGCCTCAAGCCGCTGCATAAGCTGCGCCACAATCTCTTCAGGCATGAACTTGAGGATGGGCGACTGCAGGCCCTCTACGCCTGCGTTTATATCGTTGACCTTGACCCAGGCCAACCCACGCGCGCCATAGATAGACACATAACTGGTGTAATTGTCGATTTCTTTACGACTGATTGAGGCGCCACCGGGCACCTTCAGTGCCGCGACTCTACCCTCGGGATCATCTGCCGGCCCGCGGAATACCTTGAAGTCTACCTGCTGCATAAGATCATCAACGCTGACCAACTCGAGAGGGATTCGTAAATCCGGCTTGTCTGAACCGTAGCGGTCCATGGCCTGGGCGTAAGGCATGTGTGGAAATTCAGGCAGGTCGATATCCAGTACAGACTGGAAGAGGCCTCGAATCATTCGCTCGGTAATTGACATGATCTCCGCTTCACCGAGAAATGACGTCTCAATATCAATTTGGGTGAATTCCGGTTGCCGGTCGGCGCGCAAATCCTCATCCCGGAAGCACTTGGCGATCTGATAGTAGCGATCGAACCCAGACACCATTAACAGCTGCTTAAAAAGCTGCGGCGACTGGGGCAATGCAAAAAACTGCCCTGGATGAGTCCGCGACGGTACCAGATAATCACGGGCACCCTCGGGAGTCGCTCTGGTGAGAATAGGGGTTTCTATGTCCAAAAACCCCTCTTCATCCAGGAAGTTACGGACAGCTGAAGAAATCTTCGAACGCAGAATCAAACGGTTTTGCATTTCCGGGCGACGTAAATCCATATAGCGGTAGCGCAGCCGAACATCTTCGCCTACCGATGTATGCTCATCTAGCTGGAAGGGGGGTGTGGCGGCGGCATTCAAGATTTCCAAGTCCTTCCCAAGTACCTCTATCTCTCCCGTGGGCATGGCTGAATTTACAGTTGCATCCGTTCGAGCTCGAACTCTACCTGTCACCTGCAGCACGTACTCGCTGCGAACACGGTTAGCGCGAGCAAAATGCTCTTCGGTATCAGGATCAAAAACCACCTGAACTATGCCTTCGCGATCACGCAAATCGAGAAATATGACGCCCCCATGGTCTCTGCGACGATCTACCCAGCCGCAAAGCGTTACTGTTTCGTCGATATTGGCTGTTCCCAGAGCGCCACAGTAGTGATTGCGCATAATTCGATTTCCGTCCTAGTTACTTGGGTGGGCTTGCTGACCCGGGATTAAGTGGTGTTTTTGCTACTGGCCGAGCTGGCCGAGCTGGCCGAGCTGGCCGAGCTGGATTTGTCGGAGGTCTTTACACCGTCCTTGCTGGATTTTTCGGCAGTCTTTGCACTGTCCTTTGCCGGAGCGCTGTCCGATGACCCCGAGGCCAAATTCTTTTGCCCGGATGTTTTGAAATCGGTTTCGTACCAGCCGCCGCCCTTTAAGCGGAACGCAGCAGCAGAAACCTTCTTACGCAAGGCCGGCTTGCCACATGCCGGACATTCCAACAAAGGGGCATCGCTGATCTTCCGCAACATTTCGAAGCTTTCGCTGCATTCATCACATTGATATTCGTAAATAGGCATAAATCCGGCTCGCTAAAGTCGTGAACACTGTCGAAGAAAGGCGCGGATTTTACCCTAAAGCGTGCTTGGAGGCCAAGCTCAGTAAAGGGAGAATTTCGAGGGAAGAGAACCCCTGTGCAGAATAAGCACATGGAGTAGAAATTTGACTGCTCCACACCGGCGTAGCCGATGCAGAGTGGTCGATCAATTCGCTAGGAAGCGGCGAATTCCTTCATCTTCTTCAGAGGACGAACCTTGACAGCGATGCTGGCAGGTTTTGCCTTGAAGGTTGTCGCTTCACCAGTAAAGGGGTTGATTCCTTTGCGAGCTTTGCGAGCTGGCTTCTTCACAGTGGTTACCTTCATCAGACCAGGAAGTGTGAACTCACCCACTGAACGCTTCTTGATGCTGCGCTCAATCAAACCTTCCAACTCACCCATTACCAACCCGACTTCCTTCTTGCTCAAACCGGTAGTTTCGGAAATTTCAGCCACAATCTGGCTCTTGGTAAGTTTGCTTTGAATAGCAGAAGCCTTTTTAGCAGGTGCTGCCTTTTTGGCGACCGCTTTCTTGGCTGGTGCTTTCTTAGCTGGTGCTTTCTTGGCTACTGCCTTTTTGGCTGGTGCTTTTTTAGCGACTGCCTTTTTCACCGGTGCCTTTTTGGCTGGAGCTTTCTTAGCTACTGCCTTTTTGGCCGGAGCTTTTTTCTTAGCTGCTGCTTTTTTGGTTGCCATGTTATTTTTAACCTTCCTTAAAAAAATGTTTAAGAGCAAAAAGTTTAACCTGGTCTGCCCGCCTCCACTACAAGCTGAAAACAGCAACACGCCAGCGTCGTATACATTTTTAAATCATGAAACGCTACAATACAAGCGTTTTCGAAAACATTTGGTCAAAAACCCCTATTTTTTAACGTTCTGCGCGCATTTCGACAAAAAATAGCTCGAATCGACCTCCTCAAATGTCTCGTGCCTAAACACAAGCCACGCGGCACAAACCTCGTGAAAAGCGGTAAAAAATCTGTTCCAAAAAAAAATAGTCGCGCGTGAAGCTCAATCTAGCAACGCTGTACCGCGCAAGCGTTCGCACGTAAACTAGGCGACCCTAATTTACAGCAGTTTGGAAGCCAGCATGCGTACCAGTAATTTCCTAGTCGCCACTCAAAAAGAAGTACCCTCTGACGCTGAGGTAATCAGCCATCAGCTCATGCTTCGAGCAGGATTAATTCGAAAACTCGCAGCTGGATTCTACACTTGGTTACCACTGGGTCTTCGCGTATTGCGGAAAGTTGAAGCGATAGTTCGCGACGAAATGGACAAGGCCGGTGGCCAGGAAGTCAGCATGCCAGCAGTTCAACCTGCGGAGTTGTGGCAGGAGTCGGGTCGCTGGGAGCAATACGGACCGGAGTTACTGCGCATAAAGGATAGGCACAACCGAGACTTTTGCCTCGGCCCAACCCATGAAGAGGTGATTACGGATCTAGCTCGGGCGGAACTAAAGAGCTATAAGCAGCTTCCCGTAGCCTTCTATCAAATACAGTCCAAGGTGCGAGATGAGATTAGACCGCGATTTGGAATCATGCGTTCCCGAGAATTTCTTATGAAGGATGCCTACTCTTTCCACGCCAACCAGGAATCATTGGAGCAGACTTATCAAGTGATGCATCAGTCCTATACTAATATTTTCACCCGGCTCGGCCTGATGTTTCGCCCGGTTATCGCGGATACAGGTAGCATCGGCGGCAGTGCCTCCCATGAATTTCATGTACTGGCAGACTCTGGAGAAGATGATATCGCTTTTAGCGATGGCAGCGATTACGCCGCCAATGTGGAAATGGCCGAGGCTGTCGCACCCATAGCCCCGCGAGGCGAACCCAGTGAACCTATGGCTGAAGTGGCTACCCCAGGTGTAAAAACCATAGAGCAGCTGGCTGAGTTTTTATCGGTCGATGCCTCAAAAACCTTAAAAACTCTATTGGTGGAGGGTGAGGAACAAGGTCAGCTGGTAGCGCTAGTTTTACGCGGAGATCATCAGCTAAACGAGCTCAAAGCCGAAAAAATGACGGGGGTAATGGCCCCACTGAAAATGGCTGATGAGGAAGCCGTTAAAAATATCTGCGGGGCGGGCTTTGGCTCACTGGGTCCGGTGAAGTTGGGTATATCGATATTTATCGACCGATCAGCCGCTCAAATGTCCGATTTTGTTTGCGGAGCCAATCAAGAAGATAAACATTTGACCCATGTAAACTGGGAGCGGGACTGCCCTGGAGGTGAGGTAGTCGATATACGCAATGTCGTGAGCGGAGACCCCAGCCCCGATGGGCGCGGCACACTGCAAATCAAACGTGGCATCGAAGTAGGGCATATTTTCCAGCTTGGCACAAAATACAGCGAAGCGATGCAAGCCAAAGTGCTCGACAAAAATGGCAAGAATATCCCGATGACAATGGGCTGCTATGGTATCGGTGTGAGTCGAATAGTTGCCGCGGCCATCGAACAGAATCACGATGTGAACGGCATAATTTGGCCGACCGCTATGGCCCCTTTTCAAATAGCAATTGTCCCACTCAATATGCAAAAATCTGAGTCAGTCGCCAGCTGCGCGGAGGAAATATACCAAGCGCTCACCGGCCTGGGTATCGAGGTGCTGATGGATGATCGCAACGAACGCCCTGGGGTGAAGTTTGCCGATATGGAGTTGATGGGAATCCCCCATAGAATTGTGATTGGGGACCGGGCTCTGGGGGATGGTAATGTCGAGTATAAAGGGCGCACCGATAACGACTCACAGCTCATACCACAGCACAGCGTCGTCGAGTTTGTGCAAGCCCAACTGCAACATTAAGACTTCTGGGCCCGTCGATGCACGCTGCTAAGGGCTTGGTTCGAACGATCAATCTGGCTGTAATTCTGCTGCTGGGATGCTCCGACCTTGCCATCTCGCAACAGCAGGACGTGAAAGAAAGGGAAGAGCTGCGCAGATTTCTCGAGCATACGATTAGCAATGCCGACAGTTTCGAGGACCGCTACGATGCCGAGGTCTGGTTAATCGATATGTCCTCCAGGCTGGAACGCTTTGTAGAAGACCCGGAGTACCGCCTCGTCCTACTTCAAGATATACACTACTACGCAACACGAGCTGGTCTGCCTCCGGAATTGGTGATGGCAGTGATAGAGGTTGAAAGCCATTTTGATCGCTTTGCCGTTTCCCGGGTAGGTGCACAGGGCATGATGCAGGTGATGCCCTTTTGGAAAGACGAGATAGGTCGGCCCACCGATAATTTGACCCTACAAAAAGCCAACCTGGATTATGGCTGTCGGATTTTGCAGTTTTACCTGCAGCGCAAAGACGGGGACCTGCATCGCGCGTTAGCCGCTTACAATGGCAGCACCGGAAGTCGTGTGTACAGCGATAAAGTCTACCGGGCGTGGAACAAGCACTGGCGCACTGAACCGTTGGACTGGAGCCGCTAGCGGTATGACCCCGGCGATTGCCCCGTCCACTTCTTGAAGGAGCGGTGAAAGGCGCTGGGATCGCTGAAACCGACTTGCTCTGCAACATTGCTCACCGTCATTCGTTCTCTGCTGAGCAACGATATAGCCAAATCGCGTCGAGCATTGTCCTTGATTCGCTGATAAGAGGTACCCTCTTTTTCAAGCCGTCTGCGCAAGGTGCGCGCAGACATATTAAGCAAGCGGGTTAACTCATCAAAGCTGGGTAACTCTTCGCGAAAATCGCTCCCGAGTATCTCCCGAATGCGGTGGGTGATACTGGAGATGCTCGCCAGGGGTTCAATGACGATGTGGTAGGGCGCGAGCTTTAGAAATTCATTGAGCTGCCGCTCGTCACGAATCACCTCGGCATCCAAATGCCGAGCACTAAAAGTGATGGTATTGGCTTCTTGTCCATAGCGGACCGGACAGGGGAAAAAATGGCGAATCCCAGCCATGAACTTTGGCTGAGAACCACAGCAGCTGGCGCTGGTTATATCGATGTGCTGCCCAATGAGCCAACCGCAAACGCGCATCCACATTGCCAGGCTACACAATACGCTGTGCTGAATTTCATTGGCATCGTCGCCGGAGCAGTAAGCCAGCGTCGCCTCTTTGCGCTCGCCATCAACAGTGAGCTGATTAGTGATTTCCGCTCCATGGCGCACACGGCAGCAAGCATTAAACTCTATCGCTCTGCGCATGGCGGCCATCAGGTTGGGACTGTTCAGCATGCTAAGGGTAATCAAGCGAGTGGTGCCAACGGGCGTTTGCACATCCGGCATCACTCCGCCCGATTCATCACCGAGCTCTCGAAACAATTCGATACACAGACGACTATACTGTTCCCTGGAAACAAACACGGTCGGGCTGAGCTTTTGCAGTGGATCGAAAGGAAATTTTGCCGCACGCAGTATTACCTCTACATCGCGATTGTAAGCCTTGGCTTGAGCCAAAAGCGCGCGAGTAAATTCCATAGGCACGGAATCGTTATAGGGCTCTAAATTGACTTTCGCTGGCTGCAAATTTTGATCTCGGTCGCAATGAGTCGATTAGTATAGCGCGACTTTTGGGCAATTCAGAGTAGCCGCGGCAGTATTACACCGACTGACACAGGCCCGAGATCGGATAACAAGGGATTTGCTGTCTATCTTATTGTGCGCTTTAGGGACGTATTGGCTCGTCCAGAGACTGTATTTTTAAAAAGAGGTTTGACAAGCGTATCGCGCCTCCCCACTATGTTCTGCATAGGAGAACATACTAACCTTGCCGCAAAATGTCTGATAAAGATCGCCTGAGCAAATGGAATCGGGAAATTTCCAGGGCCATAGCCGCCCTGGGAACTGACGATTTCTTTCCTTCGATAATTGCCGCTATCAATGGCCAGGTAAGCTTCAGCTATCCGCAAGTTTGGCTCTATCACAAAGATTTACCCCCCAAAGTGCTCTACCACGAGATTCCACAGGGCGCTGTACACTCGCAGATCGATCGTTATCTTGAGGGACCTTTTCGGGAAGACCCCTTTTACCAAACTTCAATGGATCGACCCCGCTCTAGAATCTACCGTTTGTCTCGTGTCACCGCGGGCAAATTACAACTCACCGACTATTACCGCAATTACTATGCCGATACGGGCACCGTTGATGAGGCCATCTACCTATCCAAGTTGCGCTCCGGCAACGTAATCAATATAAGCATGATGCGGCTCCCCCGCCACGGCGAATTCACAGAAGATGAGTATGAACGACTTTACCTACTGGCTGAGCCTGTTGCTGAACTGCTCAAATCACACAGCGAGCACGATAGTTTTGCCGTCACACACCTAATCCAACCGGGGATTGATCACCAAATTGACTTGGCATTCAACACATTCGGCGCCTCATTTTTGTCGCCTCGAGAAAAAGATGTATTGGAACTGATGCTAAGAGGTTACGGAACTGACGTTTCCGCCCAAAGATTAGGTATCGCGCTGGAAACAGTCAGGCGGCATCGAAAAAGTATCTACCGCAAGCTCGATGTCAGTTCACAGACCGATTTATTCTCTTTATTCATAAATTCCATGTCCTGTTTGGGCGAAGCCGGAGGTGCCGACCCGCTCAGTATCTACATGGCACCTGCTCTTACACACTGACCTAACCAAACTGGGGCATTGAGCCCCCCGCCTAAAATCGCGATATTATCGCCTTAACTATAATGACGGTGAAAATATGTCGGTAGAGGCCGATTGGTTCCTCCGGGCTCATCCCGAGATAACCACCATTGAGGCCTTGCTTCCCGACTGTAATGGCGTGATGCGCGGCAAGTGGCTGCCTAGGCATAAGCTCGCAAAAATCTTCGAAGGTGAACTTAAACTGCCCAAAACTGCTCTCAGCCTCGACATATGGGGCAGAGATGTTGAGGAGTTGGTATTTGCTTCCGGAGATGCTGACGGTATCTGTCGACCTGTTGAAGGATCTCTACTACCCACCCCCTGGGCCGCGGGCGGTCAACACGGTCAGGTCATGCTGTCTATGTTTGACTCTAATGGTGATCCTTACATGGGGGATCCCCGCCACGTCTTAAAGCAAGTGCTGTCTCGGTTTCAGGAGGCGGGATGGCGTCCGGTCGTTGCCGCTGAGTTGGAATTCAGTCTGGTCACCCTGGAAAACAATATTCCAAACCACACGTGCCCGGCACCGGCGGGTCGCACTCCGGTAGGCGGCAACACCTACGGCCTGGATGTTCTAAACAGCCACTCGGAAATGCTGGAGGATTTGAGGGTCGCTTGCGAGGTCCAGGACCTACCCTTTGACGGTGTCGTTAAGGAATCCGCACCCTCACAATATGAAATCAATATGCAGCATGTCGACAACCCCGTGCTGGCTGCCAAGCAAATCATGCAAATGAAAAGACTGATCAAAGGGGTAGCTGCCAAGCACCATCTGCTGGCCACGTTCATGGCCAAGCCCTTTGAGGATGAGGCCGGCAATGGCATGCATGTGCACTGCAGCATGCTCGATGAGCGCGGCGTGAACGTATTCGATGACGGCAGTGACATGGGAAGCGAGTTGTTGCGCAGCGCTATCGCCGGATGCCTGCAATACATGCCCGATTCCGTAGCGATATTTGCTCCTAGTTTTAATGCCTACCGCCGCTTTCAACCGGGCTGTCACGCGCCCACTTTTCCCAGCTGGGGTTACGAAAATCGCACGGTTGCTGTGCGGGTTCCGGCCGGTAGCAACTCCGCACGGCGCCTGGAACACCGAGTCGCCGGTGCAGATGCCAACCCTTATTTACTCTTTGCCGTTCTGCTGTCGGCTATGCTGGAGGGCATGCAACAGAAACTGAGCCCACCCCTTCCCATTAGCGGAGACGGTTACTCCCAAGAAAAAGAGACGCTGCCCGTGTATATCCAGGATGCAGTGAAGCTGTTTCACGAATCAGAGTTTATCAAGAACAACTTGGGAGAAGAACTACAACGTATTTTTACATTGACCAAAGAGCAAGAGATCGCAGAGTTTCGCCGACGTATCACCGACCTGGAATACCAATCATATTTGGAAAAATTGTAAAACCATCTATCTCAAACCTTTGCCTGTGCCGATTGACCCCAACCTGAAAATGAGGCATACAGAAAGATCAGATTGGCTTTAGGTGGTCACATGCTCAAGCAGGGAACCCCACTATTAGGGTCTACCACGTCACTTCCCCGAGTTTGCACACGGGTGGGTTTTATTTGTCTGTGCGTAATGCTCGTATCCGCCAGCTACCCTGGCGCCAACGCAAACCATCTCGAGACGCCTGACTGCGGCTCTCAAACAGCGCAAGCTCAAGTCACCAGTAATCTGCCCAGTGCAGCTCTAAATACACCGATACGACTATTGAGCTGGAATATTCAAAAATCTCAAACAGATGGCTGGGATCAGGATCTGAAGAAAATTGGCAATGATCGAGACATCCTGTTGATTCAGGAGGCATCGGTGCAAGCCAAGACCCAGGGCGCACTATCTCGAGCCATGCACGCGGCTTTCGCGGCGGGCTACACCACGCAATCCCAGGAGACCGGCGTACTGACGCTCAGCGCTGTCGCTCCGAGTCTGCAGTGCAGTCTCACTTCCTGGGAGCCCTGGCTCGGAACACCCAAGGCGACCAGTATCACAAAATTTCCTATCGCTAATTCAGCACTCACACTGATGGTAATTAATCTGCACGCCGTGAATTTCACCGTCGGTCTTGAAGGCTTTACCCACCAGATTGAGGCGATCTCTCCTGCGTTAACCCAGCACACAGGGCCCGCTCTGCTGGCGGGCGACTTCAATACCTGGAGCGAAGCAAGAAAAGCGCATCTGGAGAAATTTGTGGCCGACCATCAATTACGGGCAGTCACATTTACTCCAGACAAGCGCAGCACATTCTGGGACATGCCGCTGGACCACATCTATCTTCGCGGGCTGCGGGCGCTGGAAGCTCAAACGGTTGCTGTGGATACCTCCGATCACAACCCATTGCTGGTAACTCTTGAAATTGAGCCGCAGTGAACTGCCTCAGCCCGCTCGTTAAAAGGTCAGGCTAGGGCCCACTGTTACCCCTGGTGTCAGGATTAACCTGCACCACCGTCTGTGCCATTTGCGCATCGGCAGAGCTGTAACTGGAGCCTGTATTGACTGGCTGACTGAGGTCAATATCGCTCTGCAGGTGCTGCCTCTCTAATTGTCGAACCAGCGCAAAGACAGCAACAACACCCATCAGCCCAAACACGATTGAACCCACTGCTTCGCCCACAATGACGCCGCGTGCACCGTACCAATTGCCTCCAAAGTGAACCGCGGGGATAATTCCAAGGAACACTCTGGCGAAGTTGAACGCGGTGGCCAAACGGGGACGATGTAAGTTATTAAAGCTGGCATTAGCAATAAACAAACTGCCTGTGAACAGGAAGGCGCCTACCAGCCAATGGGTGTAGAACAAAATTAGATCAGCGGCCTCGGGGCCCGCAGAGAAAACATCGACAATGACATTGCCCAACTGCCAGAGAATCAACCATACCAGCAGAACATAGCCAACATTAAACAACATAGCGTTGATGAGGGTAGAGCGCACCCTGTCATACAGACCGGCGCCGGCATTTTGCCCGACTATGGGGCCCACAGCGGACGAGAGGGCGAAGACTGCGGCAAAGCCCACCGGTGTTATGCGGCCCATGATCGCAGCTCCCGCGACCGCGCCATCTCCAAATGGAGCCATACTCTTCAGCACAAAACTGCTACCGATCGGAGTCGCCAAATTGGTGAGCATCGCAGGGGCTGCGATATGTAGAATGGGCCCGAGATCCTGTCGTATTTTGGAAATTTTGGGCATATCCGGAAGCTTGTGGACAATCACCAGTGCGTGCCAAGCCACAATGAACACGACTAGCCTGGCAACAACCGATGCATACGCCGCTCCTTCCAAGCCCAGGTCAAATGTAAAAATGAATAGCGGGTCTAGCAGACCATTGACCAGTGAACCCAGTAAGGTTGCCCACATTGAGCGACGCGCATCTCCCACCGCACGCACTGCAGCAGCAGCACTCATACCCAAAACCAGCAATGGCATGCTGGGAAGTAGAATACGGGTATAACTAATAGCGTATTCCAGGGTTTGGCCCCGAGCCCCCAGGAACATCAAGGCCTCTTCCAGCCAGAACCACGCTGGCAGGCACATTGAAACAGCCACGGTGCCATTAAAAATCAGTGCACTAGTGCAGTAACGGGCGGCAAGATCGCGACGATAAGAACCTTCGGCTCGCGCGACAAGCGCACCCAGAGCGACTTGCAAGCCGATGCTAACCGAGACCACGAAATAAAGCACAGTACCCGCAAATCCCACCGCGGCGGCCAGTTCCTGCTCTCCCAGGAGCGTCAGAAAATACATATCAACCATGTCGACACTGAACATGGCAACAAGACCGGCGGCACTGGCACTGGTCATGACCAGAACGTGTCGCATTGTAGAACCCCGGGTGAAGACCGCCTTATTCATAGGGTAACAACGCGGCCGAACGACTTGTGCGGAGTCCGTACCGCGAGACGCAAAAACTTGTACTTCACAAACACTCTCGAAATCCGCATTCCTTTCCAGATCCCATCATACTGCAGATTGCATCTTTATAAATCCGAGGCCCTAGCTGCCTGAAAAATTCGGCACAATTTACACCGACACTCCAAGCGAGATTCATCTCAAGACATCCAGTGCAGAAAAAGTTAACATTTAGGCAAATTCTCCTCAGGGCTGAAAGCTTAGATGACCACTGTTCCGAATAAACCACCACTGGCTTGGCTAAACATCAGCGTATTTGTTGGCCTGCCACTATTGGCCCTATTGCTAATACCCACCTGGGGCTATTACAAGGGCTATGACTCTTTTATGTGGCTTTGGGGGCTGGCATTTCTTTACCTCAACGGTATGTCCATCACCGGTGGATACCATAGACTCTGGGCTCACAAATCCTATGACGCACATCCCATACTGCGGGTTTTTTATGCTCTTTGGGGGGCAGGTGCTCTGCAGAACAGTATTTTGGTATGGGCGTCGGACCACCGTCGTCACCACCGGCATGTAGACGACGACGAGCTCGACCCCTACTCTGCTGGGCGCGGCCTCTGGTACAGCCACATGGGCTGGATGATGCGGGAATATCGTTGCCACGAAGAAGATTTCAGCAACGCCAAGGACCTTCAACGCGATCCCATAGTCATGTGGCAGTACAAATACTATGTGCCTCTGGTATTGCTGATGAACCTTGGCCTACCGCTTCTTTTAGGCATCTGGCACGGCGAGATCATAGGCACCTTGCTCATTGTCGGACTGCTGCGGTTGATCATTAACCACCATGTCACATTTTTCATCAATTCGCTCGCGCACTTTTGGGGCACGCGGCCCTACACTGAGTCCAACAGTGCCAGAGACAATGGCTTCCTGGCCTTTTTGACTTACGGCGAGGGCTATCACAACTATCACCACATTTTTCAAACAGACTATCGCAACGGTATTCGATGGTGGCAGTGGGATCCCACTAAATGGATGATCGCCCTTTGCTCCAGGGTAGGTCTTGCTACCAACCTCACGCGGATATCCGATTTTAAAATTCAACGCGAAATCCTGGACACGCAATTTCGCCGTGCATCTCGAAAATTGCAGGAAACGGCTAATAGCGAGTCCATAAGAGTCTCTCTAGAGCGAGAGTACCTAATATTTACGCAGTCGGTGAATCAGTGGAAGGCGCTGCAATCCGAACGCTATGATCGCAAAGTGACACAGTTCGAAGATGCCCTGGAAGTACGCAAGGTCAAGCTCCAGGAAAAGTGGGAAAAGGCAGCGATACACACTCGGTTCAAAGAGCTTGAATACTCTTTGAAAATGCAACGCAAACGCCTCGGCCTATTGATGCAACAAATGCAACTTCAAGCTCAAACGGCCTGAGTCATCACACAACAAGAGGAATAAACCATGAGCAGCACAGTCTACGATTTTGATTGCGAGACAACGGCAGGTAAGACTAAATCCCTGAGCGACTATAAGGGCAAGGTTTTGCTGGTGGTTAACACAGCATCCAAATGCGGTTTTACACCGCAGTTCGAAGGCCTCGAAGCCCTTTACGCACAGTACAAAGACAGTGGCCTGGAAATTATCGGTTTTCCCTGTAATCAATTTGGCAAACAAGACCCGGGCTCCAATGGAGAGATAACCGAATTTTGCCAACTCAATTACGGCGTCAGTTTCCCAATGATGGGCAAAATAGAAGTCAATGGAAGCGGCACCACGCCGCTTTTCAAGCATCTCAAAAAGGAAGCACCGGGTGCTCTGGGTACACAGGCGATAAAATGGAATTTTACCAAGTTCTTGATTGATACCCAGGGCAATGTCTTGAAACGATACTCCTCCGCCACCAAACCCAAAGATATTGAGAAGGACATTAAGAAGTTGCTGGCCTAGGCTGGGAGGCTAATTTTGAAGCACCCGACAATACCATCCATACACAACTACGTTGAGCCGTTAGTGTTCGCGAGTGGCTCGAAACTCCATCTCGGGCCAGCGCTCTTCCATTAAAGCCAGGTTGACGCGCGTGGGGGCGAGGTAGGTCAAATGACCCCCACCATCAATCGATAAATGCTCTGCAGCCTTTTTCCGGAATTCCTCTAGTTTGCGAGGGTCATCACAGTGCACCCAACGGGCTGTGTAGACGTTGACAGGCTGGTACATGGCGTCGACCTTATACTCATCTTTCAATCGATATGACACAACGTCAAACTGTAATTGGCCCACCGCTCCTACCACTAGATCTGTAGAGCTAATAGGCGAGAACACTTGAGTGGAGCCCTCCTCAGAAAGCTGCTGCAGTCCCTTTTGCAACTGCTTGGATTTCATGGGGTCGGTCAGGCGAATTCGACGGAACAGCTCTGGTGCGAAATGGGGAATGCCGGTGAACTGCAGATCTTCACCCTCGGTAAAAGTATCCCCAATTTGAATAGTCCCGTGGTTGTGCAAACCGATAATATCCCCGGAAACAGCTTCTTCCACTACTTCCCGCTCACCTGCTTTGAAGGTAACCGCATCGGCAATTTTGACACCTTTGCCAAGGCGAACATGATTCATTTTCATGCCCTTGGTATAGCGACCGGAACACACGCGTAAAAACGCAATGCGATCGCGGTGCCTGGGATCCATGTTGGCCTGAATTTTAAACACAAAACCGCTGAATTTGGTTTCGTGAGAAGCCACCAACCGCTGGCTGGCATTTCGATCCAGAGGAGCAGGAGACCACACGACAAAATCATCCAATAACTCTCGAACGCCAAAATTAGACAACGCCGTACCGAAAAAGACGGGGCTCAATTTACCCGCAAGGAATAAATCCAGATCAAATTTGTGACTGGCACCGCGCACCAGCTCCACCTCTTCGACAAAATCATCGTATTCATCACCCAGCAATTCTCTCGCCGCATCAGTGGCCAAGCCATTAATACGAATATCGTCAGGCAAGACACTTCCCTGCCCGGGTGTGAATCGATGAATAACATCTGTGTAGAGGTTATACACGCCCTTAAATTCCTTGCCCATACCAATGGGCCAGTTTATGGGAGCACCTTGGATATCCAATACTGACTCGATTTCATCTAACAGATCAATGGGATCGCGGATATCGCGGTCCATCTTATTAACGAAGGAAAGTATCGGGGTATCTCTAAGTCGGCAGACATTCATCAATTTAATGGTGCGCTTCTCGACACCCTTCGCCCCATCAATCACCATGAGAGCGGAATCTACAGCCGTTAATGTGCGATAGGTATCTTCAGAGAAGTCCTCGTGGCCCGGGGTGTCCAGAAGGTTCACAACACAGTCATGATAGGGGAACTGCATGACGGAGGAAGTCACCGATATACCCCGCTCCTGCTCCATACTCATCCAGTCAGAAGTCGCGTGCGGACCTTTCTTACCCTTGACGGTGCCGGCCACCTGAATAGCATTACCCAATAGCAACAACTTTTCCGTGATCGTCGTCTTACCCGCATCCGGGTGGGAGATGATCGCGAAAGTACGTCGCGCCGAAATGGCCTTACTGAGGTCTGACATGATTAACTCGATGAAAAAGCGCGAATTATACGCGCCTTTGGCCGATTACGTCAGGCCTAAGCGTTACGCAATAATAACGTGAGTCAGTTCCGCAGACCCTGATATTGCTGGGCAGACACCCCATGAGAGATATAATGGCGCTATGAACTCCGCCGAACCCAAAAAAACCAATCACTACAATCCATCCGCCGAAAACCTCAAAAGCCTGCTGATCATGCGCAGTGTGGCGCTTCTGGGTCAAGCAGCGGTCATGGTCTATGTGTGGGCAAGTAGCGGCGGGGAAATGGAACTTACCGGCTTAAGTATCTGCATCGGTATACTCGCCGTGATAACGATCGCCAGTCTTTGGCGATGCACCAGCTACTGGCCGATAACCGACCAGGAATTCTTCGCGCAGCTAGTGATCGATGTCATGGGCTGGACCTGTTTGATGTATTTCAGTGGTGGTGCAAACAACCCCTTCGTATCTTACTACATCGTCCCATTGGTGGTGTCCGCGGCAGTACTTCCCTGGCGTTATACGTGGCTGGTAACAGGTGCCTCTTTGGCTGCCTACAGTGTGCTGCTGTACTACTATCTGCCGTTCCCACTATTCACACCGCATGCCAATATGGACATGGGACCTGGAATAAACCTGCACATACTGGGAATGTGGTTCAACTTTTTGTTTAGCGCCGGGCTTATCACCTACTTTGTCGTGCGAATGGCGAGCACGCTACGACGTCAGGAACGCGAGGCAGTGGCCCGCAAGGAAGACAGTTTGAGAAATGATCAAATTATGGCTGTCGCCGGGCTCGCCGCTGGAACTGCACACGAATTTGGAACGCCACTATCGACCATCAGCGTTCTTGTTGAAGAGTTACTGGCAGACAATGAGATCAACGAGGCGGTAAAGAAAGATTGCATAGTGATGCAAACGCAACTGGAGCACTGCAAGTCAATTCTTCAGGATCTCTCAAGAACAGCACAGTTAACCTCAACCGACGAAAAGCAATCTCTTGCATTACGACAATGGGTTGCGAGCGCGCTTGAACGCTGGGCAGTGCGCAGGCCACAGGTGATTTACACACTGCATTGTGACGACAATGAATCGCCAACAATCGAAGTGGATCTGACGCTCACACAGGCGCTGGAGAATTTGTTAAATAACGCGGCAAACGCCGCGGGTGATCAAGTGGAGATTGAACTTAACTGGGCAAAGGGGTGGGCCCATATTGCAATAATCGACCACGGCCCGGGAGTACCTGCTGAATTACTGCAAAAACTGGGGAAACCGGTGGTACATGCCAGCGACAGCGGACTGGGTCTGGGACTACTGCTGAGCCATGCCACCGTGGAGCGTTACGGGGGCAACATTGAACTGCGCAATGGTCCCCACGGAGGAACGATTGCAACGCTCAGCATCCCACTTGACCCGGCGGATACACTGACATGAGCACCATAGAAAAACGCATACTCCTGGTGGACGATGACGTCACGTTTACCGAAGTCATGAGCCGGGGGTTCACCCGCAGAGGATTCGAGGTACAAACCTGCAATGCTGCCAAAGGCGCTGTTAATGCCTGTAAAGCGTGGCACCCTGATCTAATTCTTTTAGATTTGAATATGCCAGATTCATCAGGCCTTGTGATACTGCCGGACTTACTCAGTGCAGCGCCAGAAGCTTCACTGGTTGTGCTTACCGGTTACTCCAGCATTGCCACTGCGGTGCAAGCTACTAAAGCCGGTGCATTAAATTACTTGTGTAAGCCAGCCACCATTGAAGAAATACTGCGCTGTTTCCGAGGCGAGGGTACAACCCCTACCACCACAGAAATTCCTGCAGAACCGCTTTCGGTTGATCGCCTGGAATGGGAGCACATACAAAGGGTGCTTCAGGACAATGACGGTAACATTTCGGCGGCTGCGCGAGCACTGAACATGCATCGGCGCACCTTACAGCGCAAACTGTACAAGCGGCCGGTACGGCACTAAACGGATAGTTGCGTGGAAACCAGTTCAAGCAGACGCTGCCCTATTGCCTCCATATCGACAGATTTTCCTGGCAAACACTGCGCCACCGAGGTCACTTCCAGTCCTTGAAAACCGCAGGGATTGATCCGATCGAAGGGCTCCAGGTCCATATCCACATTCAAAGCCAAGCCGTGATAACTACACCCCTTGCGCACACGCAAGCCCAGTGCCGCAATCTTTCTGCCATCGACATACACTCCCGGCGCGTCTCGCCTGCCACTGGCCTCTATGGACAGTTCCGCCAGCAGCTCAATCAAGCTGCCTTCAATCAGCTCGACCAACGCCCGCACACCCAGCTCGTGACGTCGCAAATTGAGCATGAGATACAGCACCCACTGACCGGGACCGTGGTAGGTAACCTGCCCTCCTCGATCGACTTGAATAACCGGAATATCTCCTGGCGCCAGCACATGCTCTGCCTTTCCAGCCAAACCTTGTGTGAAAACTCTGGGGTGTTGAAGCAGCCACAGCTCATCAGCTGATTCATCAGTTCGCGAATCGGTAAAATCTTTCATTAACTGCAGCGTCGGCTCGTAAGCCACCAGACCCAATGCTTTGTGAACAATCTGCTCCATGGCTCGGATCAGATAACCATTTTCACGATACCCGTTGCGAGCAGGCCTTTGTGCAGTGCGTCCAGTTGATCAACACCGGTGGCGGTAATGGTGATGGTGATGGAGCTGAACGTTCCCTTCTTGCTCACGTTGGTACTCGCAGAACTGCGATCAAATCCGGAGGCGAACTCTTCAAAAACGGAAAAAATAATCAACTCAAAGTTATCGCCACTGCGGCCGAGTACCTTGATCGGATACTCGCAGGGGAACTCTATTTTCGGGGGATCGGGTTCCTGCATAGGAAGAACCTCCAGCTTAGGATAAGTGGCAGCTTGAATTAGCTGGTAAATAGGTCAGCGATGAACATCAGGACCGAGTCCCACAGTCGCGCGAAGAAACCGCCGGGCTCCACCGCTTCTAGTGCCACTAATGGAGATTCATAGACTGTCTCCCCGTCGAGGCTCATCACAACACGTCCCAGTTTATCCCCCAGAGCTATCGGAGCGCTAATAGTCTCATCCACTTCAATTGCTGTATCCAGGTTTTTCTTTTTACCACGGGGAAGTGTTAGAACCACATCGTCCATCAATCCCAGGGAGACATAGTCTTGTTGGCCTTTCCATATCCGTGGTTTTGCCAGTTCCTTCATACCTTCTTGCAAAGTTGCTGTCTCAAAAAAACGGAAGCCGTAGTTGAGTAGGCTTCGAGTTTCATTTTTCCGCGCATTCTTACTGGAAGTACCCAGAACAACAGAGATAAGCCGCATACCACGGCGCTTCGCCGATGCCACCAGCCCGTATCCAGCCTCTTCGGTATGACCCGTTTTCAGTCCATCCACCGAAGCATCCTCGGCCATCAGGGTGTTGCGATTAAACTGACGTATATTGTTGTAGGTAAACTCACGCTCTTTGTACAGCTCGTAGTCTTCCGGAAATCGAGTGATAAGTGCCTGGGATAGCACCGCTAAATCTCGCGCCGTCGTCAGATGATCCTGCGCAGGCAGCCCGTGTGAATTCACAAAATAGCTGTCGACCATGCCCAGAGCTTCGGCATAGCCGTTCATCATATCTGCGAAGGCAGATTCGTTGCCGGCAAGGTGTTCAGCCACTGCGACAGTGGCATCATTGCCCGAAGAGACAATAATCCCCCAGTGCAAGTCGCGGATAGACACGTCTTTGCCCGGCTCTATCCACATCAATGAAGAACCTTTAAAAACAGGATTTTGGGACCAGGCGTTCTCGCTCACGACCACCATGTCATCTTCGGCGACGCGTCCAGAGGCAATTTCTGCGGTCAGCACATAGCTGGTCATAAGTTTGGTCAAGCTGGCTGGAGGCAGGGGTAAATCGGCGCTCTCCTCCACCAAAACCTCGCCACTGTCAGCATCGATCAAAATATAAGATTTGGCAGCAACCTGGGGCGGCGAAGGCACGATGGTCACGGCCTGCGCACCCACTGCACAGATCAGTAAAACTAGAGCGAGGGAGAAGCGTGTCATAAATTCAGAAACCAATTATCGTAAATCGAAAGAGAAAGGGTCCAGATGTTAACCTATGGGTCCGGACAGCGAAAGAATTCAAACCGTAACTTTCATCTAGCAACGTTACACTTTTGCGGCGTATTTATCAGGGAACGGGCTGCCCAGCTGCATAACCCATTGCCACCAACTGTCGTTGAACCCTGGTCATAGTGTCGCTATCCACCACCGGGCCTACGCGAACCCGATACAGCAGGCTTTCCCCAGCCAACACCGGGCTCACAAAAACAGGCATTGCCAGTGCAGCGGCTAGCCGTCCCTGTAATTCTCTTGCAGACGTTTCAACACCGAAGGCTCCCACTTGCAAATAGCGGTAGTCACCGCCGGGGGAATCGCGCCTGTCATCGACGCCGGAAACACTCACGATTTCAACTTCTACCTGGGCCGTTCCCAGCGCCATATACCCCAGTTTTACCGCGGCTGCATAGGACAGGTCAATGACCCGCCCCGGATGAAATGGCCCTCTGTCGTTTACCCTCACGACAATACTGCGGCCATTGCTCAGATTCGTAACTCGTACATAGCTAGGAATAGGAAGAGTCTTATGGGCTGCAGTTGCAAGATAAAGGTCGTAAATCTCTCCATTGGAGGTCTTGTGACCGTGAAATTTAGCGCCATACCAGGAAGCAGTTCCACGCTCCTTATAAGAACTGGCGTCTTTTAGCACATAGTACTGTTTACCGAGAACGCGATAAGGACTGCTATTGCCGGCGCTGGTTATTGGGTCAGCGACGGGAACTGCATCGAAAACATCCTCAGGGCCAATCGCACGCAAAGGCGCACTATCGTGACGAACACTATATCGCCCAGAAGGCGAGTAAGTGCACCCTACGGTCAACGCTGCGAACAGGATGAGAGCAACCTGCAGTGCTTTCCATCGACACTCCATTACCGGGGAAACTGGCCCGCTAGTCGTTCGCTTAACTGGTGAACGCTCATGGCGTACATCGCGCTGTGGTTGTAGCGGGTAATCACATAAAAGTTGTGCAGCCCCAACCAATATTCGTACCCGTCTTCGAGTTCAAATTTCATAGCAGTTGCCAGCTCGCTACCGGGCCGTTCATGCTCAGTCGTGATACCTGCAAGAGAAAACTCCGCAATATTATTCTTTGGTTTCAGATCGGCCCTGCTTTGCACGAACCACTCATCTGCAACAGACTCTTTCGCTTGCGCCGGCACTACGACCATCTCTCCAGAACGCCATCCGTGCTTTTTGAAATAATTGGCGACGCTGCCAATGGCGTCCACCGGATTATTCCAGATATCAATCAGACCATCGTCGTCAAAATCTATCGCGTAGCTGCGGTAGCTGCTGGGCATGAACTGCCCGTAGCCCATCGCCCCGGCATATGAGCCCTTAAAAGCCAGAGGGTCAAGGCCCTGATCTCGAGTGAGCATCAGAAAGTTTTTGAGCTCCTTAGTGAAAAAAGTAGAGCGTTTAGGGTAATCGAAGGCCAGGGTAGACAGGGCATCTATAACTCGATAGCTACCGGCATTTCGGCCGTAATAGGTCTCGACACCGATAACAGAAACAATCACATGAGCTGGCACACCCAGTTTCCGCTCTGCGCGCAACAGGGTGTCGCGATGCTCATTATAAAACTCCACCCCCTGCACTTCACGTTTTTCGTTCAGAAAGATTGCCCGGTACTCATACCAGGCTTTGGTTTTTTCGGCCGGCCTGGCTATTGCCTCAAGGATAGAATCTTTGCGTTGGGCGGCGGCAAACAGAGCAAGCAAACCTTCGCGTTTAAAATCGTGCTCTTGCACCATTTCTTCTATCAGTGCATCTGCAGCTGGGTGTCCCGCATAATTGGGATCTGAACACACCACCGCCGACCAAAAAACTGTTGCAACCAGCATTACCTTAAAAATTACCGCCATGATTTAACTCACTACCATTCTGTTCTCAGTGCTGATCGCCATGAGAATACCGAATCCGGCCATCAGAGTGACCACTGAGGTCCCCCCGGCACTCACCAGCGGGAGAGGAACGCCCACCACGGGCAGCAACCCTGCGACCATCCCCATGTTAACAAAGATATAAACGAAAAAGGTCAGGGTTAAGCTGCCTGCCATCATTCTACCGAAACTTGTTTGGGCGTGGATGCCTATCCAAAAACCGCGCAGCAATATCAACAGATAAATGGCGACCAACACCAATACGCCTCGAAGACCAAACTCCTCGGCAAGAACTGCGATAATGAAGTCGGTGTGGCTTTCAGGCAAAAAATCCAGCCGCGACTGGGTGCCGTTGAGCCAGCCCTTGCCCTCCCAGCCTCCTGAACCGATGGCAGTCTTGGATTGTATGATATTCCAACCCGCACCTAACTTATCACTCTCCGGATTGAACATGGTCAAAATTCGCTGCTTCTGGTAATCCTTGAGCACAAATTGCCAGACCGGCCAGGCCGAGGCTGCAGTGGCCACCACCGCGCCGACAATATAGCGCCACCCTATTCCCGCCATGAACAACACGAAAATACCACTGGCGGCAATCAGCAGGGCCGTACCCAGATCGGGTTGCCGCAATATCAACACAGCGGGTAGTCCCAAGAGCATGAGAGAACCGACAACATATTTAAACCGTGGTGGAAGTAACCGCTCCGACAGATACCAAGCAAGCGTCAAAGGAACCACGAGTTTCATAATTTCGGCGGGCTGGAATCTAAAACCGGAAATCTCCAGCCAACGCTGCGCACCTTTAGCCCCTACACCTAAGTAAAGCACCGCCACCAAAGATAATACTCCCGCTGCGTACAACCACGGAGCCCAGCGCTCATAACGTTGCAGTTGAATCTGGGCCGCGAAGATCATCAGAACATAGGCCACGAAAAAATATCGACCTTGGCGCACTACGGCTGACATCTGCTGCCCTGACGCACTGTAAAGAACAAACAGACCAAAACCGGTAAGCAACAGAAGTAATATTAACAGCGGCAAATCAATATGAAATCGCATTGCCGCGCTGGGACGGCGGGCGAGATCCGCGGAACCCTGCGGGAGCTGGCGAACATAATCGCCCATTAGCCCGAATCCCCGAGCAGCCAGGTATCGATAACCTTGCGCGCAATAGGGGACGCCGCGGAGCTACCCCCACCGTTTTCAACAATAATAGCAACGGCAATTGTAGGGGCTTCCATCGGCGCAAAAGCGATAAACAAGCCGTGGTGACGATTGCGCTCCGACACTTCATCCTCGTTGTAGACCGCGTTTTGAGCGATACCGATCACCTGAGCGGTGCCTGTCTTGCCGGCCATCGTGTATTTAATACCTTTTGACAGGGTCTTCGCGGTACCTCGCTCGCCATGCACTACCTCGCGCATCCCATCATAAATCGCATCCCAGTGCTCGGGACTGGCCACCATAGAGGATAACTTTGCCGGCTTTACTTCCACTCCATCAATCTCTTTCAAAAATCGGGGAGTTCGGCGTTCACCTCGGCTGGCAAGAACCGCAGTGGCGACCGCAAGCTGCAAAGGAGTTGTCAACATATAGCCCTGACCGATACCTGCGCTGAGGGTCTCGCCGGGATACCAAACCATTCCTCTAGCCTCTCGCTTCCAACGCGTGGAAGGCAAAACACCAGGACGCTCACTAGTCGTGTCGATTAATGTGGGCGAACCCAGGCCATAAGGTTTTAGCTGATCGTGCATGCCATCAATGGTTAAACGCCGGGCCAGGTCATAAAAATATACGTCGCAGGACTGTGCAATCGCCATCTTCATATCGACCTCCGGAGCATGACCGGTTCCCCTGATTCTAAGAATCCAATCGCGATAACGTCGGGAGTCCCCTGGAAGTCGATACCAACCCGGATCTGGCACTGTCGTCTCTGGGGTCACCAATCCGGTTTCCAGGCCCGCCATCGCCATCATGGGTTTAACGGTCGAGCCCGGAGGATATTGACCCTGCACCGCTCGATTAAATAGGGGCACGTCTGGAGAGTCACGCAGCGCGTTGTAATTGAGCGAGCTAATGCCATTTACAAATAAATTAGTATCAAAACCGGGATTGGAGACCAGCGCCAAGACCCCGCCGGTTTTCGGATCTATTGCTACCACCGCTCCGCGGCGGCCATCAAGCGCATCGTAAGCTGCCTGCTGGATGCGCGAATCCAAATGCAAAACCAGATCGCTTCCTGGCACCGGGCTATGACTTTCCAACACCCTAAGGATTCGGCCGTGGGCATTGGTCTCTACGTTTTGGTAACCCACCGTTCCGTGCAGAGCGTCCTCATAGTATTTTTCCACGCCTACCTTGCCGATATGAAAGGTACCCCGGTAATTCACTTCATCGAGATCGTAGGCTTCGCTTTCACTGATTCTTCCGACATACCCTAGGGCGTGAGAAAACAACTCACCCTCCGGGTAATAGCGCAACAATTGTGCATCAACCACCACACCCGGCAGGCGATAACGATTCACCGCCAAGCGGGCGCGCTCTTCCTCTGTAAGGCGAAACCGCAGCGGTACCGCTTCATAGGGGCGGCCCCTGTTCAGCTTTTTTCGGAAATTATCCAGATCATACTCAGTGATCGGCACCATCTGCTGCAGCTGGGCAAGTGTTTCTTCAAGATCAGGCACACGCTCTCGTACTAGCGACAATATATGGCTTGGCCGATTATCGGCGAGCAATACACCGTTGCGATCGTAAATAAGGCCACGCTTGGGAGGAAGTGGCTGCAGCTGCACTCGATTGCGATCGGACTCTGTCCGGTAAGTCTCGTATTCCGTAATCTGCAAGGTAAAGTATCGGCTGACTAGAATAGCCAACAAGCTAGCAACCACCACAATCGCAGCGACCGTGCGGGCACTGTATATCCGGGATTCCCGGTAGGGATCCTTTAATTGGATTTGATTGCGCATCTAAGGATATTTGATCTGCATTAGTCTGGGCTTTTTACTCGCGATGATAAGGGTGGTTGGCGGTAATTGTCCAAGCCCGATACAGCTGTTCTGCCAGTATCACCCGAACCAGTGGGTGCGGCAGTGTTAAATCACTAAGAGACCAGCGCTGGCTGGCTCGCTCAAGACAGGGAGCCGACAAGCCGTCGGGGCCTCCTATTACTAGCGTGTAATTATCCCCGGACATCTTCCAATTTGTCAGCTGCACGGCGAGCTGCTCTGTAGACCAGCTCTTCCCTTTGACATCAAGCGCAATCACGATATCTCCCACAGGAATAGCTTTGAGTATCTTCTCACCTTCAGCGAGCCTCAACCTATCAGACGTTGTGTCTTTACCTCTTCTTACCAAGGGAATCTGTCGCCATTGCATTTTTAGCTCGCGAGGCATTCTGCGTTCGTATTCCCCCACACCCTCTTTCACCCATGCGGGCATCTTACCGCCTACAGCGATAATGGTTAACCGCATTAGGTACTGGGATCAGGATTTGACCACAAACGCTCAAGATCATAAAAATCACGGGTTGCCGGCTGCATGACATGAACCACGACATCGCCAAAATCTACTAAAACCCACTCTCCCATATCACTGCCCTCTACACCAATGGGGTTAACGCCGACTTTTTTCGCTTCGGCACCCACATTGCTGGCCAAAGACTTAACGTGGCGACTTGAAGTTCCACTGGTGATAATCATGTGATCCATGACATCAGTGAGCCCAGAAACATCAAGAATGACTGTGTTGACCGCCTTGAGATCCTCGAGGGCGTCAATGACCAACTTTTTCAAGGTATCAGCCTCCATAGCAGCGGCGCACCTGGGTGGGAATAACGACTAACTTCATATGTTCCTCAATTTTCAGTGTACAAACCATGATTTAAAATATAAGTGATGACAGATTCCGGCAAGAGAAATCTTGCTGACTGCCCATTTTTAACTAACTGTCGAATCTCGCTGGCTGAGATAGGCAGGGGCCGAAGCTCCTCTACCAGTATCGCACCCGCGCTGCGGTGGTGCAGCCCGCGCACTCCGGCGCAGGCATTGCTTACAAGCCAATCAGCAATGAGCCCTTGTGTCGGTAACTGCCAGCCTGGCCTCGCGATGACTACCACATTCGCAAAATCCAATAATTCATTCCAACGATGCCAACTACTGATGCTCAGGAGTGCATCACAGCCCATGATCAGACAAATACTACGCTCATGCCCGAGCTCCTGACGCAGTTCAATCAAGCTATCGATCGTGTAAGAGTAACCCTCCCTATGCAGCTCGCGCCGGTCACACACCAACGCCGAATCACCCCCAAGAGCGAGTTCGACCATAGCAGCGCGATGTTCAGCACTCGCCAATGGCGTGTCTCTATGCGCGGGGTCGGCACAGGGAATCATATGGAGCTGGGCCAGTTTCAGTCTCTGAACCAGCTCAAGGGCCGACCGCAAATGGCCATTATGCACTGGGTCAAACGTCCCACCAAAAACGCCAACAGGCGCTAGAGCGTCAGCGGAATGGGTCAAGTGCGAATCTGCCCCTCACCCAGCACTACATATTTTTGTGAGGTTAACCCTTCGAGACCCACTGGACCACGAGCGTGTAACTTGTCTGTGGAAATACCAATCTCCGCACCCAGGCCATACTCAAAGCCATCGGCCAGACGCGTAGAGGCGTTCACCATGACCGAGCTGGAATCTACCTCTGTAAGAAAACGCATTGCGTGACTATGGTCGTTAGTGACAATGCTATCTGTATGATCTGAACTGTAAATCGCTATATGCTCTATCGCTTCATCCATGCCGGCAACGATACGAATAGCGAGAATCGGAGCCAAGTACTCGGCGTACCAATCCTCTTCCGTTGCCGTCGTTACGGCGGGCAAAATTGTTCGGGTTTTCTCACAGCCACGAAGCTCAACTCCAGCCTCTGCATAAGCATCGGCTAACAAGGGCAACACTTGGGCCGCCATGGACTGCGCAACCAGCAGCGTCTCCATGGTGTTGCAGGTACCATAGCGCTGGGTTTTGGCATTCACGGCGATCTCAACAGCCATTGCTATATCGGCCCCATCGTCAATGTAGACATGACAAACGCCATCGAGGTGTTTGATGACAGGTACTCTGGCGTCCCTACTGATCCGCTCGATCAAGCTCTTTCCACCCCGCGGAATAATGACGTCCACAAACTCTGGCATTGCAATAAGTTGGCCGACAGCCTCCCTGTCGGCGGTTGCCACCACTTGTACGGCCGTTTCGGGCAAACCTACTTCGCGCAACGCTCTATGAAGGCAACTGGCAATGGCGCAGTTGGAGGCCAATGCCTCAGAACCCCCGCGAAGAATAGTGGCGTTACCCGATTTCAAACAAAGGCTGGCGGCTTCTACCGTCACATTTGGACGAGACTCGTAAATAATTCCGATGACGCCTAGCGGCACACGCATCTGACCGACTCGAATACCACTGGGCAAGGTATTAAGTTGACCAATACTTCCCACAGGGTCAGGCAATGCAGCCACTTGGCGCAAGCCTTCAAGCATGGATTCAATTCGAGGCTCAGTCAGTTCCAGCCGATCCATTAAAGCCGCAGACAATCCATTGTCTTTGCCGAGGGCCAGATCCTGAGCATTCGCCTCGATGAGCTCCGCTCTGGACTCACTGATTGCCTCACATGCTGCAAGCAAGGCCGCGTTGCGCTGCGCCGTAGATGAGGCGGCGACGATCCGCGACGCCTTTCGCGCCGCATTACCTAGATCGCTCATATACGTTTCAACATTCATTTACAGTAACCCAGAATTCAAAGGGACGATTATACCTGAACGCGACAGCTGTTGTGCTAAGCTCTGTCGCAAAAATTGCAGGGACAATGATGGCATCACCACCCGAGCTAGAATTTTTCTACGATTGTTCCAGCCCATGGACCTACTTCGCCTTTGCCAGGGTAATACCGCTCATGGAAGAACTGGAGCTGCCCATACGCTGGCGACCTATTTTGGTGGGAGGTGTATTTAACGCAGCGAACCAACGAATCTATGCTGCCAGAGAAGGTATGTTTGCCGACGAACAGCGGCTGACACACTACTTCAAGGACATGCAAAACTGGTCGGAGTTTATCGGTATTAAGGTTGACCAGCCCGATATCTTTCCCGTGAACAGCGTCAAAGGCATGCGAGGTACTTTTTTTGCAGAAGAGCAAGGGGTGATTGTTGAATACTCCCAAGCACTCTTCAAAGCCTACTGGGGTGACAACCGGGATATTTCAGACGACAAGGTTCTGCAAACTATTGCCGAAAGCGTGGGCCTAAACCCAACAGCCTACTTTGCAGCCATCACTTCTCCGGGCTACAAAGACAAGCTTCGCAGTAACACTGATGAACTCGTATCTCGAGGTGGTTATGGCTCTCCCACAATGTTTATTAATGGCGACCAGATGTATTTCGGCAACGATCGCCTACCACTGGTTGAGCATAGGCTAAAGCAGCTGTTGTCGAGATGATTGCAGGCACGATTGTCTAAATGATCCTCAATCGTATTTCGTGTTGACAATCATTCTCATTAAGATTAGTGTATGGGTCTTAGACAATGACTGGATCTCAGCGAGAGCGTAATACGAATGTACGTCTGCATTTGCAAAGGCATTACCGATACCCAAATCCGAGCTGCGGTTGAAGACGGTGCCAGCTCAATGCGTGAGGTCCGAAAAACCTTGGGTGTTGCCAGCCAATGCGGCAAATGCGGGGTTCTTACTCGTGAGATTGTTCGCGAATCTTTGAATGAAATGGCAGGCAACGAGCAACTCTTCTACGCGGTCAGCTAAACCTTCCGCCGCGCGTACGCCAAACACTTCCTTTACAAATCAACACACGCATGCAGTGTATAAATCAATA